>JAAYQU010000017.1 GCA_012519055.1 Bacteroidales bacterium
ATATTCGCCTACCCTCTCCATATTTACGTTTTGTATATTTGAAATATGAAACCTGCATTATTACCGACAAGTTTTCAACTAAGAAAATACCACACAATACAGGGATTAAAAGCTCTTTTCTGATTAATACAGCGTAAACAGCTATAATTCCACCAATTGTCAAGCTTCCTGTATCTCCCATAAATACCTGTGCAGGGTATGAGTTGTACCATAAAAAACCAACCATAGCTCCAATGAATGAGGCGATGAATACGACCAATTCGCCAGTATCCGGTATATAAAATATATTCAGATAGTTTGCATAAATGATGTTACCCGACAGATAAGCCAAAACTCCGAGCGTAACACCCATTATTGCGCTACTCCCAGTTGCGAGTCCGTCTAGCCCGTCGGTTATGTTGGCTCCGTTAGACACAGCAGTTACAATAAATATCACAACAGCTATAAACACCACCCACGACCATTTTTCAGCATTTTTGTCGCTTAGGAAAAACAGAAGTCCCTTGTAATCGCCACTATTGTTTTTAAAGAATGGTACGTTGGTTTGTGTGGTTTTTAAGTCAGCCTGTGGCGTGTCGATTTCGCTAACAATAGCTGTCTCTGGCACAGCTGTTGTATCTCTTATAACAATGCCAGGGTGTAGCCACATGGTTAACCCAACTATTAATCCTAAACTAACTTGCCCTATTATTTTGAATTTACCGGCTAATCCTTTTTTATTCTTTTTTAACACTTTGATATAGTCATCTATAAAACCGATAGTACCCATTAGTAGAGTGGTTATTAGCATTAAGATTATGTAAATGTTGTGAATTTTTGCAAATAAAAGCGTTGGTATTATTATCGAGGCAATGATAATTATACCACCCATTGTAGGCGTACCTTTTTTTTGCATTTGTCCCTCTAAGCCTAAATCTCGGATAGTTTCGCCTATCTGTTTCTTTTGTAGGAATTGAATAAGCCGTTTCCCGTAAACAATTGAAATTATAAGGCTTACAGAGAAAGTTAACGCTGCACGCACAGTAATATATTGGTACAATCCCGAACCGGGTACCCCCATATCATATAAAAATTCGCCTAAATAGTAAAACATAGCTCTATCTGTTTATTTATCAATAGTTTTTAAAATAGCAATTGCTTCAACCATGTCGTCAAAAGGATGTCTAACACCTTTGATCTCCTGATAGTTTTCGTGTCCTTTGCCGGCTATCAAAATAATATCTCCTTGCTGAGCCATTGTACAAGCGGTTTTTATTGCTTCACGCCTATCGGGATTTTTTATATAAACCGATTTGTGTATCTCTTTTAATCCGGCTTCCATATCGGCGATTATCGCCAAAGGCTCCTCGCTGCGAGGATTATCGCTTGTGAGTATAACCATATCGCTCTGTTTGGCAGCCTCTTGCGCCATTAGCGGACGTTTCGTTTTATCGCGGTCGCCACCTGCGCCTATTACCGTGATAACCTTTTCGTCTCCCGTGCGAATATCATGTATAGTCTGCAAAACATTGGTCACTGCATCTGGCGTATGGGCGTAATCGACAATAACAAAAACGCCCGATTTTGACATGTATCGTTCAAATCGTCCTTTTACTGGTTGTTGACGGCTGATTGCGGTTAATGTCTCTTGCTGTTCAAAGCCCAACAATATACATGTTCCAAATGCTGCCAACAGATTGTAAGAGTTAAACTCGCCTGTCAATGATGTCCATATCTCTATATTGTTGATATCTAACAGCATTCCCTCCAACTGTTTTGAAATTAGTTTTGCCTTGAAATTGGCTGGTCGCAGTAGTCCGTAAGTTTTTTTGTTGGCTTTGCTGTTTTGAACCATAATCTTACCGTTTTTGTCATCTGTGTTGTACAGGGCAAACGATTTTGGTGGTAACATGGTAAAAAACAGTTGCTTAGCGGCAATGTACGAGTCCATTGTTTTATGGTAATCTAAATGGTCTTGCGTGATATTCGTGAACACTCCACCCACGAAATGCAGTCCTGCTATTCGATTTTGAATAATCGAATGTGAACTTACTTCCATAAAACAGTATTCGCAACCTGATGTAACCATTTCAGCCATAATACGGTTTAGTTCAATTGCATCAGGTGTTGTAAGTGACGAGGGATATTCTTTGTTGTTTATCAATATTTTAACTGTCGAGAAAAGACCGCAAGGATAGCCTAAGTCGCTTACAATTTTATATAGGAGTGTGGCTGTTGTTGTTTTGCCGTTGGTTCCTGTTATTCCCACAAGTTTAAGTTTCTCCGAGGGATTATCGTAGAAATTTGAGGCAGCCATACCAAGAGCATTCGAAGAGTCTTTAACTTTCACATAAACAACGTTTTGCATTAACGTCTCGGGCAAGTTCTGACAAAGAATAGCAGTTGCACCATTATTAATAGCAGTTTCAATAAAGTTGTGCCCATCTGCGTTAGTACCGCAAATTGCAGCGAACAGTGAGTCTTGCGTGCATTTCCGCGAGTCGATGCAAATAGAGCTGATGTCAATACTATCGTCTCCTTGTATTGACTCAACTGAAATGCCCTTTAATACTCTCTCTAACCTCATTTGCTTTCGATTACGGATTTAAAAATTTTTCGATAACTCCAACACAATATACTCTCCTCCACGGACAGTTGAATTTGGCTGTAAACTTTGACGGGTAACAATTCCACGCCCTCTGACTTCAACTCTTAGTCCCGCATTTTCGCAAACCGACAACGCATCTTTAATCCCCATTCCCATAACATTTGGAACTTGTTTAGGATAAAAAATTCGGTTCTGTATTTTTATTTTATCGTCAAGCTTGGTTGTTACAACCCATTGACTATTTTGACCAGATAAGTTTTCTCTTGGAACATCGAAGAGATTTAAAATTTTCAGTAAATCTTTCTTATTCCCCGAAAACGTATATGGTACTAACTCTTCATTTTTAGCTAATTGTTTGTCTAAAGGATCAACCATGTCGGGTCTTGTTGCGTAAACCTTATCGGCTATCTCCTTAAAAACAGGTCCTGCAACGGCATTACCATAGTATTGACTGTTAGATGGCTCATTTACAATTACAATGCAGGAGTATTTTGGATTCTTCGCAGGAAAATATCCAACAAACGTCGCCAAATAGCTGATTTTGCTCTGATACTCATACCCATATTTTGCATTAGCTATTTGCGCAGTCCCTGTCTTTCCGGCAATTTTGTAAGCGTTTTTACTAAGATTTCTCGCCGTACCATTTTCTACAACTCCCTCGAGCATCTCTTGAGCAAGTTTAATAACTCTTGGCGAAGCTATGCGACTATCGATTATTTCGGTTGGGAACGATTCAATTAAGGTTCCGTGTTTATAAATTGCCTTTACAATTTTGGGTCTTACCATAACTCCATTATTTGCAATGGCGTTATAGAAAGTTAATATCTGTAATGGAGTAATTTGAAGCTCGTATCCATAGGACATTTGACAAAGTGACACTCCACTCCAAAGTTTATCTCCCGGGTATTTAATATATGGTATTGCTTCACCCAACAAATCTATGCCCGTAGGTTGATTAAGATGATAACGATATAGCTTTTCAACAAACTCTTTAGGCTTGTCGCCGTAGTATTTTTGTATTATCTTAGCAACGCCCACGTTTGAGCTGTATTCCATTACTTGTTTCGTGGTTATTTTACCAAACCCACCTTTTTTACCGTCTTTGATAACTATATCAAAAACCTTCATCTCTCCGTTGCCGGTATCAACAATATCTTCAAGGCCTATGTGTCCATCTTCAAGAGCAATCATCAGAGAGGCGAGCTTAATGGACGAGCCCGGTTCGGTGCGTTCTCCGACGGCAAAATTGTATGATTCTACGTAATTGCCAACAGATGTGCGCATTAGATTCGACATGGCTAAAATTTCACCCGTCTCAACCTCCATAAGAATCGCTGCTCCGTGCCTTGCGTTATGTTGTTTAAGTGTTTTTATCAGAGCATTGTGAGCAACGTCCTGTATGTTTATATCAATAGTTGTTAGGATATCGTTGCCTTGAATTGGATCAATGTCGTTGTCGCTTCCCACCGGCTTCCAGAAGTTTCCTGCTACTCTTTGTTCAAGTCTGCGTCCTTCGACTCCTGAAAGTAGTGAATCGTAGGTTGCCTCAATACCAACACCTCTAAAATTACCCGATTCGGTAATGTAACCTATCGAACGTGAAGCCATTTCTCCAAACGGCTTAACCCTTCTATATTTCATTTTGACAATTAGTCCACCTTTGTATTGCCCGGCACTGAAAACTGGAAACTTGCGAAGTCTTTTTAACTGTTGGTAGGTTACACCCTTTTTTATCAAATAGTAACGTTCTTGCCGATATTGGGCTGAAAGCAATTCGCGCTTATATTGACTTGCGCTTTTGTCGCGAAATAGATTTGAAAGCAGATACGAAAGACTATCAATTTTATTTCTAAACAGATTAACATCTAATGAAGAGCTACCCAAATCCATTCTTATTTCATAAACGGGAACGCTGCTAGCCAACAATCTTCCGTCACGTGCTCTAATATCTCCGCGGTTTGGCTCTATTTGCGTTGTACGGAAACTTCGTTGCTCAATTTTTTTCCATTTTTCACCTTCGAACCATTGGAGACGAAAAACATTAATCACAAGAAAAATCAAAAAAAGCAGAAGGAAGAAATAGACAAAAGTCAATCTTCCAACTATTTGCGATTTTATTGTTTTTTCTTTACTCATGTTTCGAAATATGCAAGTGTCTAATCTTTAATAGTTTTGCGATTTATTAATTTTATATCGCTATCATGCAAAACAATCTTGTATGGTGGTTCTAAGTTCTCTTTTAATCCAAGCGAGTGTTCTTTACAAAGTTTTGCTACTTCGGTCTGATTACTCATCAACATTAACTGAGACGATATTGAAATTGCCTCGGGTTGTAACTCTTTAATTTCAAGTTCTAATCGTTTACGGTCTCTTAAGATGCGTTCTGAATGAAAGGTATTTGCAATGTAAAGTATGCCCAGAAAAACTAAAAATAGAATGAATGGCAACTGATTAAGAAAACCATCTTTCCCTAGAAACGAGCCGTCAAGTATTACTTGAAAAAAACTTGTTTTTCTCTTCTCTTTTTCTTTTTTATTACTCTGTAAGTCTTCAAACTCCTGATTTTGTTGACTATCCTGCATTATGTACTCTCCTTTGGGCTATTCGTAGCTTTGCACTTCTTGAACGTGAATTACGTTCAATTTCCGCTTGGCTTGGTGTAACTACTTTTTTATTTACTAATTCAAAAGGTGTAATTAAATTTCCATAAAAATCCTTATTGGGTACTCCTTCAAAATTTCCAAATTTGAAGATATTTTTAACCAATCTGTCCTCAAGCGAATGATACGTTATTACTACCATTCGTCCGCGAGGATTTAGAACCGACATCGACTGTTCCAACAAATCTTTCAATGCTCCTATTTCGTCATTCACTTCAATTCTAAGTGCCTGATATATACGAGCAAGCGATTTATATCTGAATCTTTCCGGAACAACATCGTTTATTGCTTGCAACAAGTCGCCGGTTGTATTTATCGTGTTCTCTTGCCTGTAATTAACAATTGCTTGAGCTACCGCCCATGGCTTTTCAACCTCACCATACTCCTTGAAAATCTGAGTCAAGTTTTCGGGAGAATATTGATTTACAATATCAGATGCTTTCAGCGTTTTGTTGCGGTTCATTCTCATATCAAGCTCGGTGTCGAATTTGAAAGAGAAACCGCGTTCGCTCTCATCAAAGTGGTGTGAGGAAACACCGAGATCTGCTAATATTCCGTCAACCTTATCAATTTTCAAATATTTCAAAAAGTATTGTAAGTATCTGAAATTGTTATGAATAAATATAAAATTATCACTATCGGGCGTATTTTTTTTAGCCTCGTCATCTTGATCGAAAGCAATAAGTTTTCCGGTTGTAATATTTTTCAGGATTGCGCGGGAGTGACCACCACCACCAAAAGTAACATCAACATAAATACCGTCCGGCTTTATGCTTAAGCCCTCAATACTCTCTTCTAAAAGTACCGGTATGTGGTAGTCGTTCATAGCCGAAATAAAATTATGAGTTCATTACTTTTTTTGCCAACTGCTCAAAGTCTGGAGAGTTGTCCCATAAGCTTTGGTACATCTCTGCACTCCAAATTTCAATTTTGCCATCTTGACCAGACAAAACAATCTCTTTTGTAATTTTGGCAAACTCTAAAAGTCGTTTAGGGATAAGTATCCTGTTAACGTTGTCGGTAGAAACCTCTATTGCACCCTTTGAAAAACTTCGCAAAAATTGGTTGTGTTCTCTGTCGAAAGGGTTAAGTTTGCTGCGTATTATTTGGTTTTGTCTATCCCATTCCGATATTGGATAAAGCACCAAACACTGTTCATACATATCCTCCTTTAGAATAAAAACTTCACGTTGGGGTATGTCTCCAACCTGCTTGATAAAAGCGGTAGGAAGCACTATACGTCCTTTGGCGTCTATACGAATGTTATATTCTCCAATGAAGGTTACCATAATGAAACAACTTTGAATGTGTAAAAATACAAACAATTTTCCCATTTTCCCCCATTATTTCCCACTTTTTCCCACTTTGTTAATAACTTTCTTTTCTTATTTCTTTAAAACCGTTACACTATAAGGCTTTAGAGGGAAATAAAAAATTAGAGTAGGTGCGAATTATTAGAACACAGATGACACAGATGTAACGGATTTATGCAGATTTTTAAAACTTTTAACATTACAAACTTTCACTTTTTAACTCAATTGCTAATTGTTTATGTATTTTTGTCTTTTCGAATTAATGGAAGATGACAGATTCTTTGCTCTATTATACCGTTGCCTTAGCATTAACACCCAATTTAGGTCCAATAACCGTTAAAAAGTTGGTTGCTTATTGTGGCAATGTAGAAGATGTTTACAAAAAACGAACAAAGGATTTGATAAAAATTCCGGGATTAGGAAAAACGACAGTTGAAAAAATAGATTTCGACAAAGGGAAAGAGCTGGCTGAAAGTGAAATTAAATTTTGCGAGAAGCACAACATTAAGATTACAAGCTATTTAGATAAAGATTATCCAAAAAAATTGTTGCAATGTCCGGATAGTCCCATAGTTATTTTTACTAAAGGAAATTTGGAGTGTCTTAACAAATCCAAAGTGTTATCAATAGTTGGAACAAGAAACTCGACAATGTATGGCAAAATGATGGTCGAGAACCTTATCCGTGATATAAAAGCCCGTTCGCACGATATTACGATTGTAAGTGGCCTGGCTTATGGTATTGATGTTATTGCGCACAGGGCTTCTGTCTCTCAAAAAATCCCTACAGCAGCTATTTTGGGTCATGGATTGGATAAAATATATCCAGCGCAGCATAGGAGTGTGGCACTCGATATTTTAAAAGATGACGGGGTTTTGGTCACCGAATTTCCTCACAATGCGAAATATGAAAAGTCAAATTTTCTAAGACGCAACAGGATAATCGCAGGATTAAGTGATGCTGTACTAATAGCCGAGTCCGGTATCACAGGCGGAGCTTTAGTTACAGCCGATTACGCGCAAGGATATGACCGTGATGTTTTTGCCTTCCCCGGGAAAATTGGCGATCAGTATTCGGCAGGCTGCAACATGCTGATTAAAAGAAACAAAGCAGTGTTATGCGAGGGTCTTTCTGATATAGAATATATTATGAATTGGGATATAAACACTCCAAAACTGGTTCAGCAGCAGATTTTCGAACCGCTGAGCGAAGCTGAAGAGACAGTTTTTGAACTGTTTGAAGATGATCAGCCTGTAACGATGGACTACTTGGCAGCCAAGCTATCAATACCCGTACATAAAGTAGCCGCCACGCTATTAGAGATGGAATTTAAAGGAGTAATAACCGCACTGCCCGGAAATCAATATCGCAGAGTTTAAAAACAGTGAATAATGATTGACACACACTCACATATATATTTACCACATTTTGACAATGACAGAGCTGATATTATCAAAAGAGCAAAGGATAGTGGGGTAGAAGCGATTTTACTTCCAAATATCGATAAATCGACAATAGAGCCGTTAAGGCAACTATGTTACGATTATCAAGGATACTGTTTCCCAATGACGGGCTTACACCCTACTAATGTTGACAAGGATTACAAAAGCCAATTGACCATAATAGAAAAGCAACTCCTCAAAAATGACATCATTGGAATAGGCGAAACGGGAATCGACCTATATTGGGATAAAACATATATCAAGGAGCAGATCTCGGCTTTTGAATATCAGTTAAGATTAGCCAAGGAGACAAATTTGCCAATTGTAATACACGCCAGAGAGTCGTTTGATACAATTTTCAAGGTGTTCGATAATTTTGGAGGAGAGTTGCCCAGAGGAGTTTTTCACTGTTTCACAGGAAATACTGAGGAGGCAAAGCGTGTTATAGATTATGGAATGCTTTTGGGGATAGGAGGAGTAGTGACATTTAAAAATGGAGGGCTTGGTGAAATCGTAAAAACCGTATCACTAAAAAATATTATTTTGGAAACCGATAGTCCCTACTTAGCACCGTCTCCTCACAGAGGTAAACGAAATGAACCTTCATATTTAAGCTTGATATTGAAAAAAATTGCCGAACTTCGTAACGATTCAACTGAAAATATTGATATGCAAACCACAGATAACGCAAAATCACTATTTTTGAATCGATAAACGCCTAAATAGTAAAAGAGATGAGTAAACGACCAAAAATATTGCTTATATACACGGGTGGAACAATAGGTATGGTAACAAATCCTAAAACAGGAGCATTGTATCCAGTTGATTTTGATCATATTCTGCAACAAGTTCCTGAACTTTACCGCTTGGGCGTAAATTTAGAATCAATAACATTTAGCCCTGTCATTGATTCTTCGGACATGAATCCTGAAATTTGGGCAAGGCTTGCATCCATAATCTACGATAATTATGACAAGTACGACGGCTTTGTAATTTTGCATGGAACTGATACCATGTCGTATACAGCATCTGCACTGAGCTTTATGTTGCAAAATCTTTCAAAACCCGTTGTACTTACAGGTTCACAGCTTCCTATAGGATTAATTCGTACTGATGCCAAAGAAAACTTAATTACAGCAATAGAGATAGCTGCTGCATACGAAGATGAAAGCGCGATTGTCCCGGAAGTTACAGTTTATTTTGAAAACAAGTTGTATAGAGGGAATCGTACAACAAAATATAATGCCGAGTATTTCAATGCTTTTACCAGTGATAATTATCCGCCATTAGCTAAAGCAGGAATTAACATTCACTATAATCGTAAGTATATAAACAAGGTAAAGAAAGGTGAGTTTTCTATAAAAACCAAAATGGAGACAAATGTTTTAGTTTTGAAAATATTTCCGGGCATGACACCTGAAGTATTATACCATATTTGTTCTACTCCAGGTATTAAAGGAATTGTATTAGAAACTTTTGGTTATGGGAATGCACCTACAAATCCTGAGTTTATTCAGATATTGCAAGAAACAACAAAAAGAGGTGTAATAATAGTTAATGTCACACAATGTAGAGCTGGAAGTGTAAATATGAACAGTTATGAGGCGGGAGTAGGATTGTTGGAAGCAGGCATAATAAGTGGGTTCGATTCTACTACTGAAGCTGCATTAACCAAGCTAATGTATCTTTTGGCGAATTGTAGTGACAGAAAATCGGTAGTCGAGAATATAAAAAAATCAATAAGAGGAGAAATTAATCCAAATTTATAGCAGAAAAGTAAAAAAAAGTCATTAATTTGCGCCCTGAAATAAAAACTGTTTGTGAAAAGAGGTATGCCTGACAGATTTTTTGGAGAGATGGCCGAGTTGGTCGAAGGCGCACGCCTGGAAAGTGTGTATACCTCAAAAGGGTATCGTGGGTTCGAATCCCACTCTCTCCGCACAAATATTTAGAGAAAATACTAAAATTAAACATAAATTTTGCTAATTTTAAACAATAAATTAAAAAAAACCATGAAAAAATTATTTCTATTCTTTACCGTAATCGGTATGCTTTCATTCGGAGTGTCAACAAACGTTAAGGCACAAGAAGGCGCGGAAACAACTGAAATCGCTGACACAACCCAAGTTCTGGCAGACACAGAGGCTGAAGCAACTGAAGAAGCCGTTGTAACTGAAGAACAAGCCCCTCAAGGAGGACTTGTAGCAGTACACCAAGCATTAAAAGTGAAATTTATTGAGGGTGGTCCTGGCTTTATGTCTGCTCTTTTACTTTGTTTGGTATTAGGTTTGGCATTGGCTATTGAAAGAATTATCTATCTTAACCTTGCTTCAACTGATGCTGACAAGTTGTTAAAAAGCATTGAAGAGTCATTAAAGAACAACAATGTAGAGGAAGCAATGGAAACATGCCGAAACACACGCGGACCTGTTGCATCTATTTTCTATCAAGCCCTTAGCCGTATAGATGAAGGCATGGACGTTGTCGAAAAATCTATCGTTTCTTACGGAGGTGTTCAAACAGGATTAATGGAAAAAGGCTTATCTTGGATATCTCTATTTATTGCAATTGGACCTATGCTTGGTTTCTTGGGAACAGTTATCGGTATGGTTCAAGCGTTTGACGCAATTGAAATTGCAGGTGATATCAGCCCGACACTTGTTGCTGGTGGTATTAAAGTTGCTTTGATTACAACCATTGGAGGTTTGATTGTTGCTATGATTCTACAAATTTTCTACAACTATCTTATAGCTAAAATTGACGGAATAGTCAACACAATGGAAGATTCTTCTATCACCTTAATTGATATGATTACTGAATATAACAAAAAAAAATAGTTTGATATGACTGATAGATTAAGAAAAATAACGTCTCTAATTTTAACTATCTGCCTTATAGTAGGACTATTGTTAGGGGGATATTTTTTATATCAAACAATGACAATGGAGCCTGTGCCCGAAAGCGTAATAGTTCCTTCGGAAAAGGTAGATTGGGCAATGGAAAGAGTTGGTGGTTCATTAGCAATATTTCTCGATTATACATATATATTGCTTGCTGTAGCCACCGTATTGGTTTTAGCTTTTGCCATTATTGTAGCGTTAAGTAGTAAAAAAACATTTATAAGATCAATAACACGTATAGGTTCTTTAGTTGCGGTTATTTTAATAGCATACATCTTCGCAACATCAGAGATACCAATATTCTTTGGTTATGAAAAATTTGGCATAACGTCAACAACTGCTCTGATGATTGACTTAGGATTAAAAACAGCCTACGTGCTTTTAGTTATTGCAATTGGTGGAGTTATATTCACAGGTTTGAGAGGATATTTTAAAAAATCCAATTAACCCCTTGAATGTATAAAACTAATTTTACTAACTCAAAAACAATTATATTATGCCATCAGATAAAAGAAAAGTACCGGAGATCAATGCAAGCTCAATGGCTGACGTTGCTTTCTTACTTTTGAGTTTCTTCCTCGTTACAACAACAATGGACGTTGATACAGGATTGGCGAGAGTACTTCCCCCAATACCTGATGAAAACATCCAGAAGAAAGAGGATGTTAAAATTAAAAGAAGAAATATTTTGGTTGTGTTGATTAATAGGGCAGACAGATTTCTCGTAAACGGGCAAGAGATGTCTTTAGTCGATCTAAAAAGAAAGGCTAAGGAGTTTATTCAAAACCCGAATAATTTAGAGGATTTACCGGAATTTGAATACAAACGAATAATGATAGCTAATCCTGATTATGTACCCGGTAGTGACGAACCACAGAGAATATCTCATAAGCATTTTGACAGAAAGTATCCCGAAGGATTTCCTATTAGTATGGGTGTAATCTCGCTTCAAAATGACCGGGGAACATCATACAAACGGTATATAGAAGTTCAAAACGTTTTGGTAGCAGCGTACAACGAAGCCAGAGACGAGTTGGCTATGCAAGAGTTTGGTAAACCATTTGCACAGCTTATTAACCAGGAAGATGTTGATGCAATCAGGAGTGCAATACCTCAGAAAATTTCAGAGGCAGAGCCAAAAAATGTTGGAGGAAGATAGATATGAGTAGATTTAAAGATGATAAACCGAGAGAGGTGCCTGCTGTTTCAACAGCATCGTTACCTGACGTTGTGTTTATGTTACTGTTCTTCTTTATGACTGTAACATCAATGCGTGAGACTGAGTTAAAGGTCAAAGTTTATGTTCCGGCTGCATCGGAAGGAGTTAAGCTTGAAAGAAAGTCTTTAGCCAGTAATATTTATGTTGGAGTTCCGCTACCCGAACTTCAAAAGATGCTTGGAACGGAGCCAAGGATTCAGTTAAATGATAGTTTTTCAACAATTTCTGATATACAGACGTATATTGCCAGTGAAAGAGAAGCGAGAGATGAATCAGAGCGTCCTTTCCTGACAACTGTACTGAAAGTTGACGAAAATGTTAGAATGGGTATTGTAACTGATATTAAGCAGGAGCTAAGAAGAGCCAACGCTTTGAAAATAAGCTACAATTCCCGTAAGGTAGATTAAGAGTAGAATTATTATATATAGAGAAAATTGCCTAAAAGAAACCTCTTTTGGGCAATTTTTTATTTTATACTATTTAGTATTTTTTTCAGCAACATAAATTCCAATAGATTAGGCTTTGAAAAATCAAAAAAAACAACTTATTTTGTATTTAAGTCTAAAGACCTTGGCTTTTCGCTAACAGATTGAAATACAATAGCTTAAATTATGAGAAAACTTTTTTATATTTTTTGTTTTGTTCTAATACAATCAGGCTTGTTTTCTCAAGATATTATTAATGAACTCTCAATTCCTACCAAAGATTTTGGGAGAACCACTGTATATCAAAGTGAATCAATAAAAAACTTACTTGATAATGTTGTTATCCAAAATAAATCAATGGGAGGGAAAATACCAGGTTATAGAATACAACTCTTTAGCGACTATAAATCCGACGCAAGAGAACGCTCTTTAAAACTCAGATCAGACTTTATTAGTATGTATCCTGAGTTCGATCCAACAAGAATTTATAGCGAATATGAACCCCCTTTTGTAAAGTTGCGAGTAGGAGATTATCGTGATGAGAATGCTGCACTTATTGATTATAAGAAATTTGTTCAACAGTTTCCCGATTGTTACATTGTAAAAACATCTATTTTCTTTCCACCTCTTTAATAACGATACTTTTTAAAATAGCAGTGAAGATTTCAAATATAAACCAGCATGCCAATCCAAACCTTACAGACAGAGGTGTGATAATAAGGCTTGCAAATCTAATATTATCCTAAACTGAAAGAAGACTAACTAATATTTTTTAATTACAATCATTTAAACAGCAAACAAAAGAGTTATGAGTGACGCCCTTAAACACGAATGTGGAATAGCTTTTATAAGACTTTTAAAGCCATTAGAATACTATCATATGAAATATGGCTCATGGATGTACGGAATCAATAAAATATATTTGCTGATGGAAAAACAGCGAAACCGAGGACAAGATGGAGCTGGTTTGGCTTGTTTGAAATTAGATGTTCCAGCCGGCAAACGATATATATCTCGGGTAAGATCAAACTCAAGCAGGCCAATTGTTGACACTTTTGAAATGGTTAGGCGCCCAATTGAAGCTGTTGCTGAACGCAATAAAGACTTGGCTTTCAATCCCAATTATGCAATAGAAAATTTCGATTTTGCAGGTCAATTACTACTCGGGCATTTAAGGTACGGAACATTCGGGAAAAATGACATCGAAAATGTTCACCCCGTTTTGCGCGAAAACAACTGGAAAACAAAAAACCTTGTGTTGTCAGGTAATTTTAATCTTACAAATGTAGATGAAATGTTCGAACAGCTTCTAAGTTTCGGGCAACATCCAAAAGATTATAGCGATACAGTAACAATACTCGAGAAGATAGGATATCGCCTAGACCAGATGAACGAAAGGATGATTGAAGAGTATAAAAAAGAGGGATACAACAAAAGAGAGATATCATTACTAATTGAAGAAAATTTTGATTTAACGACAGTTCTAAAACGTGCAAGTGAAAACTGGGACGGAGGATATGTAATAGCAGGAATGGTTGGTCATGGCGACGCTTTTGTTATGCGCGATCCAAATGGAATAAGACCAGCAAGCTATTATGCTGATGATGAGCTTATTGTGGTAGCATCTGAAAGATCCGTTATTCAAACGGTAATGAACGTACCTGCTGAAAGAGTCAGTGAAATTAAGCCCGGGCATGCCTTAATAATTAAAAAATCAGGTGAATACATTATGCCTGAAATTAATAAACCCTTAGAGCGTAAAAGCTGTTCATTTGAAAGAATTTATTTTTCACGCGGAAGCGATGCTGATATTTATAAAGAGCGCAAGCTTTTGGGAGAATTGCTAACACCTCAAATTTTAAAAGCTATAGATAATGATACCGACAATGCCGTTTTTAGCTTTATCCCAAATACAGCTGAAACAGCATTTTATGGAATGCTTAAGGGAATAGAAACGCATATGTTGGAGTCAAAAATAGAACAAATAATATCTAGAAGAGGTAATCTTAGCAACGATGAGTTACGTGCAATAATAAATACACGACCACGTGTCGAAAAAATAGCTATAAAGGACGTAAAACTCCGCACATTTATAGCAGATGATAGCGGACGCCACGATTTAGTAGAACACGTTTATGACGTAACGTACGGGACAATTAACCCGGGAGTTGACAGGTTAGTAATTATTGATGACAGTATTGTTAGGGGAACCACTCTTAGACGTTCGATACTTAAAATATTGGATAGACTGTCGCCTGCAGAAATTGTTGTTGTGTCATCATCGCCACAAATCAGGTATCCTGACTGTTACGGAATAGATATGGCAAAATTAACGGAGTTTATTGCTTTTCAGGCTGTTATTAACTTATTGCGTGAAACAGGAAACAGCTCGTTGATAAACGATATATATAGAAAGTGTAAGGAGCAGCAATATAAAAACAGAAATGAAATTGTTAATTATGTTAAAGAGCTGTATGATCCTTTTACAGATGATCAGGTAAGTGAGCAAATAGCTCGTATTTTACAGCCGGGTATAAAATCGAAAGTAAAAGTAGTTTATCAGACTGTTGAAAATTTACATAAAGCTTGTCCAAACGATACGGGTGACTGGTATTTTACAGGTAATTATCCCACTCCAGGAGGAAATAAAGTAGTAAACACTGCTTTTATTAATTACATCGAAGGCAGAAACGTTAGGGCTTATTGATTGCCATTATATTAAAAGTAACCGTCATATTCTTCTGTGGTGGTTTCGATTGCTACGCACTCAGCCACAGTCAAAGTGACTATTAACACACTTTATAAACTTTTAATTTTATATGAGACGCCATGATATGATGTCTCTACAGCACCTTGACATTCAATTAATTGATTTCGATATCCTTCAACCTCTAACCACCAATTACCAACCGCCATTCACCTTTGATTGTTCATTGCACATTGCTAATTGTTTCTGCGGTATGTATTGATATGCCTATCAATCTTCGATTTATATATATCCCTTATATCAATTAGTATAGCTGTTTCTTCTACGTCGCCAAACTCATGGTTAAGTGATGTTCCAAAAGTACGCATTGAAGGAGAAAGGTTCATATAAGCGTTGATTAGAGGAGGAACATTTTCGCCAAGTTTACGTAACTCGCTGTTGAGTATTCGCTTGTTTTCGGTATAATCGTTGGAAGGGAACAGTTTTTCCAACTCCGGGACATTGAAGTTAAGCTCAAGAGGTTCTATAAGAGTTAGTAGATTATCAGGGTCGGGGAAGTGTTTATTGATAAAATAAAGCAGTATGTTGCGGGCTTCTTTATTATAGTGAGTGTACATAGTAACCTTCCCGAAAAAGTAATGCATATCGGGGTTCTCTACAACAATTGCTCCTAAACCATCCCAAAGATTATCAAGAGCAAAAATACTTTTCCGTGACGACTGCCCTGACTGATAATCGGGATGAACAAACGAACGTCCCAGCTCAATTGTGTAGGGGAGATACTCTTTTATAAATTTATCTGAAAAATTAAATAATTTGTACGTTGCCATTCTAATGTTTCCCAACTCATCAATTGAAGCTTTTTTGCCTATAAGAAAACGGTAACCTCCAACAATGACCTTGTCTTCTGGGGACCACACAATTAGCTGATTATAAGGAATATCTTGTAAGTCAAAGTTGTCTAAATCGCAACTTTTGCCAGTACCGCCACCAGCTTTACGAAAAGTTAGTTCGCGTAAGCGACCAACTTCTAATGTTAAATAAGGGGCATTGTGATGGTTGAATATATATATATCATTATTACCATAATTCGTTTTCCTTACAAACTTATCCGGAGTTAATTCCGATTCGATAACGTGTACAGGTACTGGGTCAATTAATTTTTCCATTTAAAAACTTGTTTGTATTTAGTAATAAGATAAATTAAAGTATGATGCAAATATAAACAACAGATAAGTTATTTTTCTAATGAATATACAATTTTTCTAATATCTTCTGTCCATTGTCTAACATTACTGTTGTTTTTAAGCTCCTCCCATGAAATTGGGTTCCCAAAAAATATTTTAAAGTGTGAGTTGTTTTGTCTGAACATTTCATCTGGCAAGAAAAACATCTCTATATTGGCTTTAATACCAAGTCGCTTTCTCCAATTTGCAATCCTGTAAAAACGTTTTGAGTTGTGTCCTTTGAAAAAAACTGGAACAATATCACGCTCATGTTCAATTGATTTTTGTACAAAACTTTTCTTCCACTCAAGGTCTGTTATTTTTCCTTTTATTTTTCGTGATGCCATTCCTGAAGGAAATGCAATTACTTGTAAATCCGAAGCATAAGTCTGGTCTATAAGTCTGGCAATCTCTTTTGACGTTGTACCGTATGAGTTAATCGGGACAAAAAGAGGGTCAAAAATCTCTAACTTCAACAATAAATCATTGACTAAAAATCGAGGCTCGCCAATATGCTCGTTTATAACATCTAATAGAGTAATGCCGTCAAGAGCACCTAATGGATGGTTGCTCGCGAACTGATATCTGTGATTTTTTTTGAGATTTTCAATACCAAACACTTCATATGTTACATTTAGGCTATCTATCAGAAATTTAACGCTATCTATTCCTTTCCTATCACCATTATTTCGTAAATGATCGTTGATATCTTTTACTCTCAAAACCTTTTTTATGATGTTCATTACAAATTTTGGTATCCGTTTTGCCAACTTCGGATTCTTTTCTTTAAATATTGCATCCAGATCAATTTGTAACATATTTAATAAAAATTAAGATAACCGCATAAATATACCACTAAGTTATAAAAATGTAACCAAAAAACTATCCAAAACTGAAAAAAGAATAGCGGTTAATTATAAATATATACAAAACTTTACCTAAAAGTATAGTATAAATTATAGACTAAAAAGTCCTGGAGGGCAATCTAAAACTATACGTTTGTTGGGAGTAAAATCTATAACCCAATCATCAACAATGGGTATAAAAAGCTGATTGCCATTTTCTTGGTTAATTATCATAAGAGGATTACCGGGAATGGTCTCAATATCGTTACACACGCCCAGAAAGCCATGTTTTTTATCGTGAACCTCAATGCCAATAACTTGTGCAATAAAATCAATTTTTCCGCGGTTAGCACTGCGTATTGGAGCAAGAACATCACAGCCTACGAACTCTTTGGCTTTTTCTATTGTGTCTATCAGTTCAAATTTTACAATATAAGAGTCGAAGGTTTTCTCTGTGATCTCCTCTAAAAAAATGGGAACCGGTAGTCCGTCCACTACAACGAACACCGGTTCCTCAAATTCTAAAAGTTCAAGATTGTAATCGGTTTTGATAATTAGGCTACCGTTAACACCATGTGTTTTGAGAATTGAGCCTATTTTGAAACAATCTGAAACTTTAACAGACATGCATTTTGTTACTTTTCTTCTTTTGGCTCGGCTTCAGCACTTGTTTCTTCAGCTTCACTTGTCTTTTCTTCGGTTTCGTCCACTTTAGCCTCTTCTTTAGCTTCATTCGCTTTAGCCTCTACCTCTGTTTCAACTGTCTTTTCTTCTGCTTCAGCTTCGCTTGCTTTTGCTTCCGCTTTTGCTTCTGCAGCTCTTGCTTCAGCCAATTTCGCTAAGCGCTCTTCGTTTTTCTTGGTTTCTGCTGCAATACGTGCTTTTGCTTTTGACTGTTTGTCTAATGTAAGTTTGTTTACTAAGCTGCTTACTTTAGCATCGTTTCTTGTTTTCCACTCATTGAAACGTTCTTCGGCAACTTCGACGGTAAATGCGCCTTTTGCCACACCTTTTAATAAGTGGCGTTTGTAAATAACACCCTCTTTACGCAGTATTGATCTTACTGTTTCAGATGGTTTGGCACCTTTGTCTAACCACGATAACGCTTTGTCAAAATCGAGCGTGATCGTAGCTGGGTTGGTGTTAGGGTTGTACGATCCTATTCGTTCAACAAATCTACCATCCCGTGGCGCCCTGCTGTCTGCTACCACTATGTGGTAGTATGGACGACCTTTGCGTCCGTGTCTTGTTAATCTAATCCTTGCAGGCATTTCATTATCGTTTTAAATTGTTAAAAAGTGGCGCAAAGATACGCTTTTTTCATTAAATAAAACAGTTATATAACTATTTTATTTTCATTTTGAAAAACAAAAACGTCTCTGTGCTAAAACTTATGCACAGAGACGTTATGTTTTATTGATGAGTTATTCAAATAAGAACTTATCTATTTTGTGATATCTGTCACTGGACACTTTTATAAAGTAGATACCTTTGGGCTGACCTTGTATGTCTATATTAAATTGAATACCGCTGTATATTCCAGAGGCAACAGTTTGTCCGTATATGTTAAATATCTGATAAGAACCGTTTCTCATATCCTCAGGCAAATCAACATTTATATAGTGTGATGCTGGATTAGGATACATTTTAACATGTGTATAAATGTCGTGGTCTTGTTCTCCTATTCCGACTATATAAGATGTATGTAGTGTCCAGGTTTTTACTTGTTTCGCTCCTTGCGCGTGTTGCGAAACAACTTCAAATACAACAAGTTTTGACAAGTCTATATGGCTTTTGCCGCTCTCAACTATGGTGTCATTAATTTTTACTATAGCTCCAGGTGATACGGTCCAAATTGGCTGAATAGAATCGAGCCTTGTTCCTTCAGGTAACGATAACAACATTGTGTTGTTGCTTTTGTATATAGTTGCGTAATATGGAATTGTATCTAGTTCAATAACCGTAACCGAATCTTCAATAACTTCATTTTGAAACACTAAGTGTACTTCAAATGATTCAAAATCGGCTTGTGAGTTTTGATTTGTTGTTACATTTATTTTCCAATCGTTGAAGTCGGTCATATTTTCGGCTTTCACTCTAAAAGTTACTTCCAATGTGAAGTCCATAATATTTCCACCACTTACAACAAGGCTTTCAGTACCATTTTGTAAATGATATGCTTTAGCTCCAGGAGATAAAATGAAAATTGGAACTAAACTGTTCACACTTGTAGAAGGTGGCAAATTAACCGATACAGTTTTGCCCTCTGTATCTATATCTGCTTGCTGTGTTTGTCCGATAAACCCGAATGATAAAATGTCGCAACCAGAAAGCAAATCGCCTTGTTCTGTTACTGTGACTGTCCAATCAGACTCAACACCTCCCTGTGTGACAAGCTTATAGATAACCGGATTTGTAAAATCATTGACAGTAGAGCCCGAAATTTGTATTGAATCGTTAATATATGCAGTGGCACCTGCTGTTATTTCGAACACAGGTATTAGTGCTGTTACATCTGTGTCATTTGGCATAACTACTAAAACCGTCTTGTTTGCTGAGTTTATAGTGGTTTGTCCTATCTGTCCATCAATATTGAACGATAAAAATTCAGCAGGTGGTTCGGGTCCTATATTAATTGTCACAGACCATTCTGACGAAGGGCTCTCACCATTAGTAATGGTGTAAATTACAGTAGTATCAGTAAAATCAACGACAGATGTTCCGCTTATTTGTTCCTCTTCTCCAATTTTGGCAACTGCATTTATTGAAAGAACAAATTCAGGTATAAGTGAGGTTACAACTGTACCGTAAGGCATTGTTAGTTCAACAGTTTTATCTTCAGCATTGATGATAGTGTTATCTAGCTGACCTTCAATACTGTATGCTAAAAAGTCTGTTTCTTCGGGGATATAGCCACCAGTGATGTTTGTGTAAAATGCGGGTGTTTTGTCAGTTACTATCAAATTATTTGAAGAGCCTATTTTTATACCACTATTGCCATACGATTGGTGATGATTCGGATCGTGTGCAAGTATAAGCTTTCTGGTTAATGTTTGGTTCGTAACCTTTAAAACTAAATAATAGCTTTGATTTCCGTCTAATTCTTGTGGTGTGCTAAATTGCAGATTGACAAATTTTCCTATATCTGCGGCAACAGGTTTATATACATTTGTTGTTTGAACTATTTCGTAGTTAGTGCCCTGTTTTTTAAATAGATATCCTTGTACTTCAATTGCTTGTGCATTTAAATGGTTTGGATTCTGATTAGGATGAATGAAAAAAGCCAAATTATTGAAAACAACTTTATTTGTTAGTATGTCTGGAATCCAAAATGCTTGTCCATAGCCATAACCTGCGGAAGAAGTGTCTGCTTGCAGAGCCAAATAGCTACTTGTTGAGCTAGTATCTATATATGAAAACAGGCCGTCTGTTATATTAATTTCAGATTCTTTTTGGTTTAAAGTTGAGTCTTCTAAACCGCCATCTGTAACACTTGTTGAAATTTTATATTTCCCGTGCAACTTTGGTCTGAAAGACGCTGTGTTTGTAAAAACGCCTATTTCTGATGGCTGTAAAGTTTGTGTCGAAGAATTGTTATTATAAACAGGATTTATCTGCTCAATATCTAAGTTACGAATAGTTGTGTGTGCGTAAACGTTTTCCCTAACTATACCGCCAAAATTTTGGGCTTGTGTTCTGAATTGAACAAACGTGTCAATCACAGATAATGGAATGTTTTTATATCCACCAAAATAATCTCTATGTAAGTCAACTTCAGAACTGTTCCCTCCCGGAATGTGGTAGTCACTCCATGTGTCAAGCACGCGTATATTTTTATCAAGAGGTTGATAAAACTTTATGTCGTCAATCATGAAAAAGTAGTGACTTGTACCGATTTGTGAAATACGGAAAAACAGTTGTTCTGGATTTATATTGTTCTGTTCCAATAACACTGTTAGGTTGAAATCAGCAACAGCCGCATTTTTTGAAGGAATATTTTCTATAAAGTCAATAGGTACTGTTACCGAATTAGTGCTATCTCTGAAAATTATACTTATCTCTGAGTTTACGGGTTTCAAAAGTTTGAAAAAATATTCCATTTTGAAGTGTACTTGTGAAAACTCTGAAATATTTATTGGACCGTATTCAACAGAAGCGTTCATTGGAGTTGCAGGCGAGGTAGATGTCCCATCATCGTTTGTGTTGTACCAATCTGACGGCAACAGTAAAAATCCATTGGCGTTAGTGGTGCTATTTATTTCTGCAGCTGGCGTTAGCTGGTTTTTAGGGACAGTGCCTCCGTTGGGACTGGTGTGTCGTCCACGAGGACCTTCGTTTGACCACTGCCAATAAAAATTGTTGTTTGTTATGTCAGAGAATGTCCATCCTTCGGGAAGTGCGGCTATATCAGTTACTCCATCAACAACAGTACTATCCCAAATAGCTTGGTCAAACGTTTCTTGCCAAATAATTTGTCCGGGTGCTTTCTCTTTATTCTGTGCAACTAATGTCTGTGTCAACATTATTAGTACAATAAGTAAATTGCTTGTAATTCTTAGGTGCATAATGTTTTGAGTTTTAGTTATAAATTCTTTTTTCTTGTATTAACGCATCTTAATGCTAATGTTAACTATAGTATGTCAACTTCATAAATCATTGCAATTTATATCTTTTTGTCCGAACTACTTTCATATTGCTTTTTATTTTGATAAGTTGCGTTTTTCTATAGATTAAAGTTGGGAGTTGTCGTGTTTTTTTATCCATTCAAAATCAAAATAGGAAAAAACAAATGGAGCAATAGATGCTACCGGTGTGTATAAAACACTTTTTTCAATAGTCTCTTTAGAGGTATATCTATAGTTAACATTTATTACGTTGTATAGCGATAAAAGTATGCTTACAATTAAGCCCCATTTTAGAGCTCCCAGCGCAGCACCAGAAATTTTAACCAAAATGCCTAAAGCGGCTGCACTAAGTATTTTGTCTAATGCTCTTGCTAAAAGATGTACAACAACAACAATTAGTATGAACGTAATTGAAAAAGCAATTATTGAATTGTATTCCGATACTAATCCAAAAGAGTTTGATAAGAGATTTGCCACGATATTGGAAAATTTTATAGATCCCCAAACACCTATTAGTAGCGCAGCTAACGAAGCTAAGGTTAAAATTAATCCCTTATTATAACCTTGCCACATTCCCCATAGCAAGGGTATTGCGATAATAATGTCAAAAGCGTTCATTAAATATGTTTAAGAAATAACGAAGTTCGGACATCCGATTTTTTACTTTTTAACAAAAATAATAAATAAGACGTTACTTTTGCGCATAAATGGGTAGAAATTAGTTGATAGAAATTTATAAAACACAAAAAAAGACTATCTTGAAAGTAAAGACAGTCCATATTGTTTTTTTGTATATCTTAAATTAAAAACAACTCTATTTTTTTTCGACTACTAGATAAACAAATGTTTGATTTAAAACATGATATGCAATTTCACCAAAAGTTACCGGTCCACTTATTCCTTTAAGTTTTTTTCCTTCAAGTCTGAAAGTAAAATAATTCATCAAGCAATTGCAAGAAAATATAATGTTTTGCTTGTCTGAAGCAGCTATTCGCTTTTCAAATTCTCTTTCATAATTGATATTTGAACTTTGAGCAATCCGATAATTTACATTCGGGAAAACAGGTGCGACAAGAATTGCATTTTTTGCTTCCCTATCCCATATTATTCCCGTGTTAAGATGTGCTCCAGAGTAATTTGCCACTATAGGGAGTCTTTCATCTGACTTAATTGAGGTAAAATAATCATAAAGAGATTGCACTTTACCGTTTACGGTACAAACGCTACTGTCAAAGCCTTTATTAGGGAAGGTTATGTTATCGCTATTGCCTGGTTTGTACAAGTTAATAATTTCGGTTCTTGCTACTAAATTGTCGGGGAGTTTTACGTGCATGGCAACTCCATCTGTTTCTGATTTGGTATTACCATTGTATGTTTTCGCTGTCGCTTTTCCTAACTCAGAAAAATCAGCACCTGAAACCCACCCAACTATTGGGTTTATATATATATTGTCGTACTCTGGCGAGTTGAGTGCATATTGTTGCCACACAGGTTGAAACACCGGAAGTATTAGCATTGTAAAACCGTTTTCAAATTCATCGGCAACTATATTATTTATATTTTCTTTGTCGTAGTTTACAATTTTAAAACCTTCTTGTATGCCGGTAATATCGGTAACATGAATTAATTTTTTGCTGAACTTTCCTCCGTCTATACTCATAAAGTAGGGAGTTGTTCCAGCAATCCATTTCCCTTTTGGGAGTTGATCTAATACACTTTCATCACCTGCAAGTAGAAGAACTCTGTTGTTATTAATCATCTTAACAACCTGTTCTACAGGTTTTAGTGAATTTTTCATTTTAAAATTGTAAGTTGAGCTTTCGTATTAATTATCCGAAAATTTCTTCTAGGTCTCGGGCAGTGGCTTTTTCATATTTGGTAAACAGGGAATGAATCTCATCAACGGCCTTTTGAGGTTTAATTCGTCCTGAATTAACATCGTTAATAGCCTGAGATACTTTCATTTGTAACACAAAGTTAGTTAGTTTGTAATCTCCTTTTCCGGTAACAAGATCCAACCATTCTTTTTTGCTTTTATCCGGTATCATAGCTATAAAAATTTGACGTTTTGCTGTTATTGATTTGCAATTTAGTTATAAAATTTGAATACTACAAATCTTTCTAAACATAAAAAACCGATCATTGACCAATTTGTTGATGTAAAGTGCCGGCACGTTAGTTTAAAGTACTACTATTTATCCATAAAGAACAATTTACGATCTTTTGGGAAATATGCTATTATTTTAACTATTTATTTTTTTGCATTAGCTCATTAATTACTTCACCCGATGAGCCACCTGGAGCAACTATATCGAGCATTGCTGCTATTGTTGCAGCTATTGAAGTTGTTGAAATGTTTTTGTAAATGGTGGTCCGTGGTATTTCCCAGCCAAACCAAATTAGAGGGACATGTGTGTCGTAATCATATCCAGAGTTTGATTGCACAACGTAATCGGATTTTTCAATCCAGCCAGGCTCAAGATTAATAATAACATCTCCTGAACGACGTTGATGATAGCTTCTTTGCATAAGAGCAAAGCTTCCATCGGTAAAATTAGCGGACTGTAGTGTGTTTGCAGTAACAGCATTTACAACACCTGAGAATTGTAAAGTAAAACGTGCCAATCTCTCTTGTATGTCAGTAAGCGAAAGACTAGAATCTTCTATGAGTGTGTGGTTTAAGTAGAACTGCTTTTCGCTATAAGCGGTAATCCATTCTCCTTGACCATACACAACGTTTAGATAACTTTTTGCTAATGTAAATAGTTGACCTTGGTTAAATATACCCGAAGGTAGGCTCATTTGTTTTAAATATTCCGGAGAGTGAGGGCAACCTCGATCTGAAGTTAGTACAAGCAAAACATCATTCATACCTATTACATTATCTAAGAAGTTGATAAATTGAGATAAATCCTCATCAAGACGAATGTACGCATCTTCAATTTCTACTGACATTGGACCGTGCTCTTGGTTTATTACTCCAATAGGGTTTAATCCTATGGCTAGAAAATCTGTGTAAGAATCACGACCTAACGAATCATTAATTATAACCTGTTTTGCAAAATCGAATGTAAATGTGTTGCCAAAAGGCGTGCGCGTAAGCACTTTATAGCTTTGTGCTATTTTTCTTTGAGCAAGCAAGTCGTACAAGAAACCAATTTTTTCGAATTTAAACTTATTGTTTTTTGTTTTGCTTTTACCAGCCGAATAATCTTCTACCTGAAGTTGTGGAGTCCATTCTCTTTTGACATATAATTCGGGCAATTTTTTTTCGTTGAATTCATTTAGCCAAGCTGGTAGCGAATCACAATAGTAGTTGCTTGAAGTCCAGTTGCCTGTATAAACGTCAAACCACCATGCTCCATCGGCTGCATGACCTCCAGCTAGTACCGAGGCGCGTCCGTCAAAAGCAAGTGAATGTATTTTTGATTGATGGTTGTTGTTTAGTGCAATTTCATCGGAAATCGTGGTTGTTAGCAGGTCGCGTGGTGAGAAATTATTGCTTTTACTGTCTGGCAACAGCGGTGTTACAGTTGCATCAATTCCAGCATATTTCTCTTCGTTTTTAATGCGTGTGTACCATTTGTCGCTTGTGATTCCATGTATCGAAGGTGTTGAGCCGGTTACTATAGTTGAATAACCCGGAAGCTGTTGGGTTAGCAGGTAGTCATGCCGGGCATTTGTACAAGTGGAGCCTTCAGCCAGTAGTCGGTTAAACCCGTTTTTGCCAAAGTTGTGTTTGAATTTTGCCAAATAGTCATATCGCATTTGGTCAACTATTACTATTACTATAAGTTTTGGTTTTTTTGAGGGTATATTAGGTACGTTTTGTGATAACAGAGGAAGAGTCCCTAATAATAAGACAGTAAAAAGTATTTTGTGCATTTTGTATTTATCAAATTAATTTATCTGTAATTTGTGGACAAATAATAATCGAACGCAAAAATATTCTTTATATTTGGTTTTATATGCTTTCTTAAGTTATTTTATTTTGAACAAAGCTTATGTTAATTGGTTACTAATAGTGAATCTTAAAAACAAATATGATTATGAGTACAGAAAAAGTTCTTGAAACAATGAAAAAAGCCGGCAAACCATTGAAAGCTGGACAGATTGCTGAATTGTCGGGTCTTGATAAAAAAGAGGTAGACAAAGCAATGAATACCCTAAAAAAAGAGGGTAAAATAGAGTCGCCTGCACGTTGCATGTGGCAACCTAAGTAAGGTAATTTTATAATAAAAAAAATAAAAGCCTGCAGCAAGTTTTGTGTTGCAGGCTTTGTTGTGTTCAATAATTTCGTTGTGGTAGCTAAACTTCTTAGTCAGACATATTGACAAAATAGGTTAATTGTCTATTTTTTCTTGTGTATCTAGCTCATAAAGTAGCAAATCAATGTAAATAGGGTAGTGGTCAGAGTATCCTCCGTTATAGCTAAACCCTACATAAGTTCTGAACGGTTTTTTCCCTTGATGTGTTCTGTCCTCTTCGGTTAAAAAATCGAAATCGCCTATATGGACATGCTCGGCAGATGTTTTGGTAGGATTTGGTGAATCGTCAATTAATGATTTGCTAAGTATCCAATGGTCAATACAGCTCCAAACACCTTGATATTTATGTGTTCCTTTATATTTTGATGGGTATACGGCTGTTGTCATGTTAACTAAGCGAGAGTTTTTGCGGTTGCTGTAATTTACAGCATGCAGAACATCTTTTATTACCTCATCGTCCGGATCGGTGTTTAAGTCACCTGTAATAATAATGTTTGCCTGTGGATTTGAGTCCAATATACTGTCAGTCACTCTTTTTAACGTCAATGAAACAGAGTCTCTTAATGGTCTTGTAGCAACCGCTCCTCCGTATTTCGAGGGCCAGTGGTTGACAAATATATGTAAAGTGTCACCGTTTAAAATCAAGCCTTTTGTGTATAGTATGTCGCGCGAAACTCTCCCTGAGTCATCCAATACGGCTGCGATAAAATGTTCTTCAAGGGGCCAAAATCTGTCTTTTCTGTATATAAGTCCAACATCAATTCCTCGTCTGTCCCTTGAATCTTTATGGATAATTTCATAACCCTGATATCGTAGTGGTGTTTGAATTATTAGCATTTCGATGACACTTCTATTCTCAATTTCGCAAAAACCTATGATATCGGGGGAACTGCCCTCGCCAACAGCAGCGATAACTTTATAAATATTTGATATTTTATTCCTAAGTTTATAATCTGTCCAGGCTCTTGAGCCTTTTGGAGTAAATTCATCATCGGCGGTGTTTGGGTCGTCTATAGTATCGAACAGATTTTCAACATTATAAAACATAAGTCTGTATCGGTCTTTGATATCTTGACAATATGCTTGACTGATAATAACAGCGGTAATTATTGTTAAAACTGTTTTCTTCATATTTGTTTTATTTTTCTTCCAATCTTTCATATGCTCCCAAATCGGGCTTAGAGTCGGTAGTTCTACTATTGCCTTTTAGGTCGAGAGGTGATAAATTTCCATATTCCAACAGACCTGCATCTTTTGCAGGAGATAGAGTGTCTAATTCAAAATTGTATTTTCCAATATCTTTAAAATTAACACCTTGCTCTGTTTTAATAATTTTCCCGAAATGTGTAGCGTCTGTTGTGTCAATATCTGTAGCTTGTAAAATACAGTAGTCAAAATAGTAGTTTGCGTTGTTTTGTTCAATCAAATCAACTACCAATTCTGACTGATTGTTTCCGTATTTTCCATAAATAATTGAGTTCGTAAAATTGCAACGCTCCAAAGGGTAAACGAATATTTGTTCCTCGTATTTATAATAGTTGCCTATAGCTACGGCAGGTGTTGTACGACTTGTGTATGGTGTGTAATTGGCAATTGTAGCATGGTTAAACCAATAGTTTCCACCCAATAAAAGGGATAAGGCGTGCATACCACAGTCGTTCACTACCAAATTATGTGACTCTATTGACGATGTTTTTGCCAAAATCCCTATTAAGTTCATATGCCTTATTATGGTATTATTTATTATAAGTCCGGGATTATGCTCACCTTGTACTGAGTCCATTTGGATACCAATTATTGCGTTTTCAATTATTGCGTTATCGATAGAGTTGTTTTTGCTTTTTTGAGTAAAATGCAGCCCTCCAAGCAGATAGATTGCACCTGTTTCAGTTTCAATCCATGCTCCCCACTGTCCAGACTTATCTTTGTAAAAAGGTTCTAATCTGTCAGATCTGAAAACAACAGGTTGTTCTGTGCTGCCTGTTACGTTTAGTGTGCCGTCAACGATAAGACTTGAACCATAATGAAAATGCACTGATGTTCCGGCTTCTATTGTCAGTGTGTTGTTCTCATCAACAAAAGCGTAGTTGTAAATTAAATAAGGTTTCTGGCTTGTCCATGTTTGAGAGGACAGATGTTGACCATTTATTAAAATTACATCTTGTCCAAATGCAACTAATTTAACATCGCTTCTGGAGTCTTCTGATTCGAAGACAATTGAGTCCTTTTCGACCATTTCGTCTCGGTTTGGGTCAATATTAGCTTCAATAAAGATGTATATTGAATCTTTTTTGTCAATTTCGATGTTACTGACTGTAGGACCATGTTGTCCGTCGACATTTATAGCAAAGTTAGATTCGCCACCCTTTCCTAAATAAATTGCTTTAAGCCTTATCTTTTGATTATTAGGATTGTAAACAGTAAAGTTTCGGGTTGTTGTGCCTATTGTTGTAAATACCGTATCAAACATGACGGTATCTGTAGAAAATTTCAGGTTCAAATTTCCAGAATCGATAAATTTATCGTCTTTACAGCTTATAAATAGTATGGAGACAATTGATAAAAAGAATACAATTCGTTTCATTTTTGAATTTTTGTAAAAACGGCTTTTCTTTACAAAAAGTATTTTATCACATCTGTTGATTTAGAACAATTCAACCTCAATATTTTGTATAAATGCAGTGTAGGTGTGTTCATCATCAACAACGGCGTCACTCAATAGGCATAAGACTTGCTTGTTTTCGCCAGTTTTAGTTGTAATTGTAATTTCAGTTCTGAATCCAACCTGCTTTTCTCTTTTAGGGTCAACCATGGCAGCAACAAAATCATTGTTTTTAATTGTTTCATCGCTAAACAATCCTCTAACATTTCTGCCAATAACTAATTTTTTATCTATGTTCCATAGATTCTCTGCTGAATTATTAAAAAACTCTACAACGCCTTTTTGATTAAACATTAGTATTGAGTCTAAAGCACCTTCTAATGTAAGCTCGTTTTTAATTTTGACTTTTTCTATTTCCAAAAATTGTTGTTGTAGATCTTTTTTTGCTTTCTCTAGCCTTATACTTAGTTCTACTTCCGAATTTTTTAATCTCTCTTCTTGAGCAAGTAGTTTTTTATTCTGATTTTGTATTCGTATTTCAAGTTCTTTCTGATTGGTAATGTCGTTTGCTATGAATATAATCCTGTCAACATCTCCATATATGTTATTTTTTGCCACTAAAGTTGTTTGAAACCATTTCTCAAGCCCTGCTTTAGACACCATTTGAAGTTGTCCTTCGTGTGGAATACCATTCACAACAGCATTCCAAATTTCTTCAATTAATTGCTGGTTATCTTCAGTAAAGAAATCAAATATACTTTTCTGCTTTAATTCGTTAGAAGAGAAATCTAAAGCATATTGAAAATTTTCATTAAAATCAAATATTTTTCCGGAAACTAAAAAATCCGCTTTCATGCTAGCTATGTTTAAAGCACGTATTTGTCCTTCATATTCAAGGCTTTGTTCTTTTTGTTCTGTAGTGTCAATTGCAAGGAAAAGTATTTTTTCTACTTCTCCATCTGTATTTTTTACAGGGGTGTAAGTTGCAATAGTCCATAAATCTTTTCCTCTTCTAGTAACGTGTTTCATGTAGTTCTCGTAGTGCTTGCTACCGATTGCCAAATTATTCCATACTTCATTAAACCAGCTACGATCCTTCTCTGATAAAAACATACTTATGTGGTGTCCTTCAACTTCCGAACTGCTATTATATTCAAGTTTATTTAAAAATTTGGAGTTTGCGTAAGTTAATATGCCATTAGTGTCGTATTCAGCTCTAATAAGTGTATGATTAACTGAGTTTGTAAAACTAATGTAGCGTTTTGCTTGGTTGGCGGCTTCTTCTTGAGTTGCTTGAAGCTCTTCCATATTTTGTCGCATCTCTTCCTCTTGTTGTGCAAGTCTTTCAGCCTGCTCTTGGCTTTCCTCCAGTAGTTTAGATGTACGTATGTTTATTTTTACGTTTCCTAGAGTAGAGCCAATACTTTCTGCAATTTTTTCAATAAATTCGAGATGGTGATTTTCAAAAGGATCAAATCCTGCTATTTCAATAACGCCGTGCACTTCATCATTGTATTTTAAAGGAGCTATTAATAAGTTTCGTGGATTTGACTGACCTAACCCGCTTGTTATTTCCAGATAATCATCGGGGACGTCATCCAGTACAAGTATTCG
>JAAYQU010000018.1 GCA_012519055.1 Bacteroidales bacterium
CTAATATAACTTCTAAAACTTAGTGCGTATATTTTGCCTTACAAAAAATATCTGTTTTTTAAAGAAAGCGGACACAAAGATAACAACTTTTAATAATACAATCCAAATTATTTTGAAAAAAATTTAAAATAGTTTTTGAACTGATAATTTTCGTCTTGTGTCAATATCTCCTCGCCTTTGTTTCGGTTGTTGTTCCTTTCAAAAGCGGGTGCAAAGGTAGAACTTTATTAATTACTAAACAAATCTTTGAAACAAATTTTTGAAAATTTTATTGAGATAAACTAACAACTGATTGACTTGCAAAAGAATACAACCTGAAAAAAATAGCAATCTATCGTATTTGTTTTACAAAAGTTATTTTGTGTTCATTAACAAAATAATTAAATATAAGTATGGTGATTTAAAACAATTTACTCATCTTTGCAACATTAATACTAATTTAAAAAAACGAACATGAAACTATTGAAAATTTATCGAATTTTACCTATAGCTCTTTTAGCTATGTGGTCGTGCGGACAAAATCAATCAAGCACTGAAGCTTCTGATAGCGAAGCACCAAAAGGCAAATATGCCATAAAATCTGGCATAGTTGAGTACAAATCATCTGTTATGGGCATGGAGCAAACTCAAACTTTAATGTTTGATGATTATGGAAATATAGAGGCTACAGAGATTGTAATGGAAATGATGGGAAATAAAGTTCACACTTACGCAATAAACAAAGACAGCATTATTTATAATATTGATATTATAAATAAAGTTGGCTCAAAGGTTGAAATAGCTGGTGATCATGGTAATATAGATTTTGAAAATATGACAGAGGAAGAAGCTAAGGAACTAAATTTAAAAAATGAGGGAAAGGAAACATTTTTAGATAAGGAATGTGTAAAATACTCTATTGACAATGCTGAAATGCAAATGAAAGGTCTCTTCTGGGTTTATAAAGGAGTGACACTAAAATCTGACATAGAAGTTGGCGGAATGCAAATGGTAATTGAAGCCATAAGTTTTGAAGAAGATGCAACCATTCCTGAAAATGCGTTTGTTGTTCCAGAAGATGTTGTATTCCAATAATCTAAATATTGTCTTTACATAAGCTTTAAAATATAAATATGAGGGGTTCGGCTTTTAAGTTGAACCCTTTTTATTCAATTAAGCTCGAAAAAACATCAATACTGTCGATCACTATTAGATGCCAATGCTACTTTTAACTAAGTTTATGTAATGAACCATTGCTTGTTAAAAAACAATTTTCAACTTTGTGTTATCGTACTTAGAATACTTGTTAACTTATTTTATAATGAATAAAAAAACTTTTCAAATTTGTTTCTGGATTATAATAATTATTGCTGCTCTATTTCGATTTTATAATTACACAAATATACCATATACACACGATGAATATAGTGCGATTCACAGAACAAATTTTGAAACATTTTGCGAACTAATAGAGGAAGGTGTATTAGTTGAAGGGCATCCTGCTGGAGTACAGGTATTTCTGTATTATTACACCAAAGTTTTTGGTAAGTCTCCACATATAGTGCGATTGCCATTTACCATATTAGGTTTATTAAGTGTTGCTCTTATTATGGTAATTGGGAAAAGGCTTTTTTCTTCTCAAGCAGGTCTTCTTGCCGGAGCGTGTGCAGCTGTAAGTCAATATTTTATTTTTTATTCACTTGTTGCAAGACCGTACTCTCCCGGACTTTTCTTTGTTCTTTTATCAGTTTATTGTCTTGTTAACTTAGCAAAAAATAACGATAGTAAGACACGATGGTTTATAATATACTCAATATCATTAGCTTTATCGGCATACACACATCAGTTATCTGCTTTTACTTCACTTATAATTTACTTTTTAGGTTTTTTTCTTGTATACCGAAAACATAGGATTAAATATTTTGCTTCAGGCATTTTAGCGTTACTTTTGTACTTGCCGCATATTCCAATATTTCTTAAACAACTGTCAATGAAAGGTGTTGGAGACTGGCTACCTGTTCCTGACTACTCTTTTATTTTCGATTACATAGGATTTTTATTCCATTATTCGTGGTTATATCTTATCGTATTTTTCTTTATGATTATTTCTACGATTATAGTTTTATGTAAAAAGAAGCCACAATTAATAAACTATTTTTTACTTTTAACTTGGCTGATTGTTTATATTATAACATTTGTTTATTCTCGAACAGTATCGTCTGTTATGCAACATAGTGTCTTGTTGTTCGTTACAGCTCTTATGGTTATTTTTATTAGCATGGGTATCGATCTAATAAAAAACTTAAAAGTTCAATTATCAATAATTATTATAACACTATTTCTTGGATCAACAAGCCTTATACATAAACGTCAATACTACGATATAGTCACAAATGGATTATTTCAAAAATCTAAAGATTGCCAATGTGAACAGTATCAAAAAGCTAATAACAAGAAGATTTTGTTTGTATCAAATCACTCGTATATTCCCAATGATTTAAGATTTGACACATGTTCCGATAAAATGCTTTACATAGCTCCCAACAATCTTGCTGAGCTAAATGATAATTTAAAAAGCGGCGTTTTTAATTCTGTTGGCTACATGCAAAATGTCGAATTACCCGGCGCTTTAGCGATGATAAAATCATATTACCCAGCTCACCTAATAGCTAATAAATATGACAGAGGAGAATTTCATTACTTCTCATTATCTGGAGATAATAAAATTGTTGAATGGGATACAATTGTCCGAAAATTATACGATTATGAAGGTAGTGATGAGTTTCTTAACATTGTTAACATGAAACTTGACACGTTAAATCTAAACAGCTGGTCTGAAATCGATATTGTTTTCAGACTTACCGTCGACTCTCTATGGGATAACATTATGATAGTTACTGATTTAAACGATAACGACAAAACAATAGATTGGCGCGCCACTAATATAAAAACGTGTGTATCTGAAAATGAAGAGGTCATATCACTGTTTCACACCGTACCACTTCTCGAAATAAAGGCGAATTTTAAAGAGCATAATATAAAGTCATACATATATAACCCTGAACTAAAACATTTTAAAGCTATTGAAGCTTATGTGATGATACGCGAATCAAACCGATTACGATACGCACTAATAGGTGATATTCCTACTAAATAGTTTAAATAGTTGATGTTCAGAAAAATATTTGTTTTTATATCGGTGATTACTTTGTTAAACTCAGTGTCCGATAAGTGCTAGTAATTTTCAAAAACACAATAAAGCCAACTGTTTTATAAATAGACAGTTGGCTTTACATATAAACATCTAAATATGTTTAAGAGGTTTTTTCTACCATGCAAATATTGGTCTGTCGCTCATCATTTTATGAACTTCCTGGCGTACTTTTTCTATCTCTTTTTTGTTGTCAATATTTGAAATAACGCGGTCAATAAATTCAACGATAGTTTTCATATCTGTTTCTTTCAGTCCACGGGTAGTAATGGCGGGTGTTCCAACTCTAAAACCACTTGTTTGGAAAGCTGAACGGCTGTCAAATGGAACCATGTTTTTATTTATTGTAATATCAGCTTCTACCAATATGTTTTCTACTTGTCTTCCAGTAATATCGGGGAATTTTGTTCTCAAATCTATTAACATGCTGTGATTATCTGTACCACCACTAATAACTTTATAGCCTCTTTTAATAAACGCTTCTGCCATTGCTGTTGCGTTCTTTTTAACTTGTTGTTGATATTTTTTATACTCGGGTTGTAAAGCTTCGCCAAATGCAACGGCTTTTGCAGCAATCACATGCTCAAGTGGACCTCCTTGTATGCCGGGGAATACTGCCGAATCAATTAGTGATGACATCATTCTGATTTGTCCTTTTGATGTTTTTTTACCAAATGGATTTTCAAAATCTTTACCTATCAGGATAATACCGCCACGTGGTCCTCGCAATGTTTTGTGGGTTGTAGAAGTAACTATATGTGCGTATTTAACGGGATTATCGAGCAAGCCGGCAGCAATTAAACCTGCTGGGTGTGCCATATCGACCATAAAAATCGCACCTATTTTGTCAGCTATTTCTCTCATGCGTTTATAATCCCATTCGCGTGAATATGCAGATGCTCCACCTACAATCATTTTTGGTTTTTCTTTAAGAGCAAGCTTTTCCATACCGTCATAATCTACTCTTCCGTCAGATTCTTTAACACTATACGAAATAGCATTGTACATAATTCCCGAAAAGTTTACGGGAGAGCCGTGCGAAAGGTGTCCGCCATGCGACAAGTCAAGTCCCATAAAGGTATCACCAGGATTTAAAACAGTTACAAAAACCGCCATATTTGCTTGTGCTCCAGAGTGAGGTTGAACGTTTGCATATTCTGCTCCGTAAATCTCTTTTAAACGGTCAATTGCTAATTGTTCTGATTCATCAACATGCTGACAACCACCATAGTAACGTCTTCCGGGATAGCCTTCTGCATATTTGTTGGTTAAACACGATCCCATAGCTTCCATTACTTGATCGCTAACAAAGTTCTCAGAAGCAATTAGTTCAATACCGTTTTTTTGACGTTGGTACTCTTTTTTAATAATTTCGAAAATTTTTGTGTCTCTTTTCATAATCCGATTGTATTAAAATTAATTTTACTTTATTATACTGTTTTACTCTTTTCCAATAACTTTTCCAATTATATAGTTTTCAGGAACTAAGCCCCATGTTCTGCTATCATAAAAGCGATCACGATTGTCGCTTAAAACTATATAATAATTGTTTTTTACTATATATGAATTAACCATTTCGCCATTAATAAAAATGTCAAAATCTCGTGTTGCATCAATTTTATTTCCTTCATATTTTGATACAATTTCTTCGTATCCTCTGATAGTCCTGTAATTAATTGGCACTGAAACTCCTTTTCCTGGAACCTCAAAAGATGGCTCCGTATTCCAACGATTCCAAAACCAATAGTTACAATAGGGCCATATCTTTAAATATCTGCCTGGAACTCTTGATTTTATCTTACGGGCATAACTTATTAATGTGTCTTCATTAACTTCTTTTGCTTTTGCCTTGGTCATGGGAATTTCCCATATTTCAATAGGCTCATCATCTACGAATCCATACATTTTTTTATACTTGATATTCATATCCGACTTTTGCCCTTCTCTGATATATTCAGAGAGTTCGTATTTATTGAAAAACGTTGAATCGAGTGTTACACCATCTTTAGCGACAACTCTATATCCGTGTTTTATTGTTGGTAAATCTTCTACAATTTGTCCATTAATTACAACTCTTCTTGCATTCAACGAAAAGTAATCTCTCGGAATTGCAATAACTCTTCCGATAATTCTTTTTTTTGCATAAATAGGATTATCAACGTCTGAAGGATCAATCATATATACAATATCACCATTTTTAATTGTCGAAATTCCTGGAAGCTTAATACCCATAAATATCGAACCAAAAGCAAGTTTATTAATAAAAACATATTCTCCCCTTTTGATTGTATCCTCCATAGTTTGATCTGGCATTTTATAAATTGTAAAAAAGAACTGAAAAAACAGATAGATCATCAGAACTGGGATTCCGATATATATCAGCACTTTTTTTAATGTTTTTTTACTCATTACCATTTATTTAATAAGTTTAAATATTCTGTTCCAACGAATTTTGCTGAAAAATGATTTGTCTTTATCTGTCGAAAACCATAAAAATATTGCTTTCCCGACAATATGATCTTCTGGAACAAATCCCCAAAAACGACTATCCTGTGAGTTGTGTCTGCTGTCACCCATCATCCAGTAGTAATCCATTGCAAAGGTGTAACTATCAACCGTTTGTCCATCAATAACAATGTCGTCTCCATTTACTTTTAGAGAATGCCCCTCGTACAATGTTATAAGTCGTTTGTAAAGAGGAAGATTTTCTGTTGTTAGCTTTATTGTTACTCCTTTTGAAGGTATTACTATTGGTCCGAAATTATCTTCATTCCATGTATAACGCTTGTCGTGCGGGAAGATATAATGAGATCCGTCACTTTGATTAACTACACGCACCACGGAATCGACAATAGTCATGTTTGATATTGCTTTTACATTTTCTTCTGTTAATGGCAATAACATTTTATTCGGAGCAATATACGACATTTCAATATCTTCATTGCTTATTTCTAAAGACTTGAGCAACTTGGGATTTATTTGTTGTCCATTTGTATATATTGTATATTTATATTGAATATCTTCAATATCAGGTTGTATTTCACCGTTAACCTTAAGGACACCGTCTTCTATTAGAATAGTGTCGCCTGGAATACCGACACAACGTTTAATGTAATTTTCACGTTTATCGGTAGGACGGACATGAATTGTATAATACTCATTTAATAGTTGTCTGGCTCTGTTTTCATAAAACTCAATAGGTTGATTGAAACCTCTTTGCATATCTTCCATTTGCATGGCATATCCCTCTGACCTAACTATTTGGTAATAGCTTTGGTTCTGATGCTCAACAACAACCGTATCTCCTTCTGGAAAATTAAAAACTACTGGATCATATCTCTTTACTTCTTGCAGTCCAGCCATTCTTTCATAATCCCATTTAACCCATTCCAAATATGATTTGGTTTTGCTTGTTAGTGGCAGTGTGTGATGCGCAAACGGGAATGAGATTGGAGTCATAGGCTTACGCGGGCCATAATGATACTTACTAACAAAAAGGTAATCTCCAACTAACAATGATTTTTCCATTGAGCTGGTTGGAATTGTATATGCTTCAATTAAAAACGTTCTAATCAATGTTGCTGCAATTACTGCAAAAATAAGTGCGTCAACCCATTCAATTACTTTGGTTTGTTTTTTTACACCTTTCTTTTTCCAAAATGCCCAGTGCACTTTTTTGGTGATGTAGATATCAAAAATTACTATTAATAGAGCCAACCAATAATAATTGTCAAGCCATATTACAAATAATAAATAGATAGTAGCAACTATTGCAAATTTGAACCATTTATTTGATAAGATTTTTTTTATGTTCAGTCCCATACGTTTATTTCTCTATTATTGAGTTTACAAAGTTAATAAAAAGTCTTGGATAGGGTTGTTAGAGTTTTAATAGATTTTGCATTGTATGAATACCCTGTTTGCCAATCATATAGCGACATGCTGTTAATGCCCCTATTGCGAATCCATCGCGCGCAAATGCCTCATGTTCTATTGATATTCTATCAACTAAAGACTTATATTCTACGGTGTGTATTCCCACTATTTCTCCTTCTCGTATTGAAGTTACTGGTATATCTTTTTTCGACAAACTTTCATTTGAGAGCTTCCAAGCATTGTATCTATTTTGATTGTCAATAATATCCATTGCGAGTGAAACTGCAGTACCGCTGGGTTTATCGAGTTTCTTTGTATGATGTGTTTCGCTTATCGAAAGAGAATATCCTTCGATATTGCCAATTATTTTTGCGAGATGTTTGTTTAATTCAAACATAATGTTCATTCCAATACTGAAGTTCGAAGCGTAAAAAAAACCTTGTTTTGATTTATCTACCAAAGTTCTAACTTCATCTATACTATCATGCCAGCCAGTTGTTCCAGTTACTACGTTTACCTTATTATCCAAAAGCTTTTTATAGTTCTCAATTGAAGCTTCGGGAGTGGTAAACTCTACAGCAACCTTTGCACCATTTAACTCACTTTGTGTGATTTTATTGTTAAAAATGGGGTCAATAATAGCACATACTTGAAAATTGAAATCCTTAGCATACTTTTCAATTATTTTACCCATTTTTCCGTATCCAACAATCGCTAATTTATCCATTTAAATTTGATTTTACATTTTACGCAAAATTAGCAATTGCTCGCAAATAGTAGCTAAAATAGTTGAATTTGTAATATTATTTTTCCCAGTATGGCTTAAAAAAATACGGCAATCCAAAAAAGTGCACTTGATTTGCTAAGCTTGTCAGGTTTGTGCAAAACATTATCTAGCTTTTTATTAAGCACTTAACCCTACTTTTATAATTTATTATCGCAAAAGTTTGTTAAGTCTATTAAAAGCCCTTCTAGGATCCTCTCTTTGATATAGAATATTGTATGTAGTTTCTGCTATTGGAATTGAAGCCTTTACACTTTTATTTATCTCATAAATTGATTGTGCAGCGTAGTACCCCTCTGCAATCATCAGCATTTCTGCTTGGGCCGCCCTTACAGTATTTCCTTTTCCAATTAAATTGCCAAATGTACGGTTTCTACTGAATTGAGAATAGACAGTTACCAATAAATCACCTAGATACGCCGAAGACTTTATATCCCTTAATGTATCGGGCTTAATTGCTTGTAAAAAGCGTTCCATCTCTTGTGCAGCATTAGAAACTAATACTGCTTGGTAATTGTCTCCAAGTCTAAGTCCGTGGCTAATTCCTGAAGCAACGGCATAAATATTTTTCATAACAGCAGCATACTCTGCTCCTTCCAAATCGTTACTTATTATTGTCTCAATAAACCTACTATGCAGTGAAACAGAAATGTGTTGATTAAGTTCTCGATTATGTCCTGCTATTGTAAGATACGAAAGTTTCTCTTGTGCCACCTCTTCGGCATGGCAAGGACCTACAATTGCAGCTACATTTTGTAACGAAACATTAAAGTATTTATTTAGATAATCTGAAATAAGTAAATTTTCTCTTGGAACTAGACCTTTAATGGCAGAAACAAAGTATTTATTGTGTATATCGACAGAAATTTGCTCTAAAGACTCACGAAGAAATGCCGAAGGTATAACTAAAATTAAAATTTGTGAATTATCTACAACTTCGTCAATATCATCCGACATATTTAACAAATCGTTATTGAGTTCTGTCGATGTTAAATATTTTGGATTATTTCCGTAAGTCTTAATGTAATCAATAGTCTCAGAATTACGCACATACCAATTTAATGATATATTATTATGCTGCAGCACTTTAACTATTGCTGTAGCCCAACTTCCTGAACCTAATATTCCTAATTTTAAACTGTTCATTTTTAACTGTATATTGTTATACAATCGATTATCTTAGGTTGTTGTATAACATAATATATAAAAGCAAATAAAGCAACGATGCTAAATTTAACTTTAAACAAGGTTGCTTTATCAACTATTTTTTCTAAGAAATATACAATGTTTTTATTTTAATTTCATTGTTACATTCGACTTTAATATCATGTCAAACGACTGATCCTTTTGAGTTGTCGTAAACTCTATTAAAGAAACCATGCTTGACCGTAAAGCAATCCCACTAGTGAGATCCATAAGCACCCAACCTGACATTTCACCTGTTTTCATCTCCATAGATATGCCTTCTGGTAGATTAGTTGTGTTTAGTTCAAAAGTGCCTTCTACTCCTACTATTACTTTAGTTTTATCTTCCGAAATATCTTTAATTACATATGAGGTTGATGTTTTCATTGGCATGCCTTGCACAACTTGCTCAACAGTATCTCCTCCAAATTTGTGACCTATGTTAACTGGACCTTCTGGCAATGTTACGGTCGCAGACTGGTTAAACTGCTGTACATTTTGCTCCATATTTGCCCTAACTGCCTCATACTCATCACCAAGTTCTTCCAAACTGCTGTAATCTACTTCTAACATTTTCCCTTTAGGAGTTATTTTAGAGGTTATTTTTTTGTTCATTAGTTTCATTAGGGGGTCCAATTCAGGCATGGTATTGCTGCTTTCATCATTTGAGTCGAAGCTTATTCCCTGTGCTGAATTAATACTCATCCTGGTAATAGCAAAGCTGAAATCTGCGTTTCCTTCACTATCAACATCATTTATTTCATATTTAGTTTCCATAACCATTGTCATGGGCATACTTTGTCCCATCATTTCAATTTGCATGTCAACATTGATGGAGTTTTCAACCACTTCGCCTTTTTTATAGTTATATGATAACTCTACTGGGTCTGTTGTTGAGTTAACAAAAGAAATCTCGTTTGTTTCTTCGTTAATAATAACATCGTCTAATGCATTTTTACTTGATTGACTTTGGCATCCAGCGATTACAAACAATACTGCGGTTGCTAATAGTAGAAAATTGAGTTTGTTTTTCATAGGTTTTAATTTTATTAATTTTAGCAAAAGAGCCTGCATATAGCAGGCTCCCTTATTATGCATTATATTTTATTAGAATTAATTTAGTTCTTTTTTTAATATGAAACGGGCGAGCCTAATCTTATCATTGCACAACGGAAACCTAAGTCATCTCGAGTATCTGTTTCTTGTAGAAAACGTCTAGTAGCGGGACTTAACCAATATGCACGATCTTTCCATGAACCTCCTTTGTAAACTCTTGCCCGGTCAGTAATTAAACTTGTCGCTGTTGGCTCTGTGAAGAAAGAGCGATTAGGTTGTGATACTGAGTCATTTAGTATAGGATCCCAAACTTTCTTATGAGATTTTCCTTGAGCATACCTATAAACATTCATAGATCCTGCCTCTTTTGGAGCATCTGGATCTTTATAATATATAGATGATTCATAATCACCATCAAGATAGTTTATGTTATCCGCTTTTCTGTAATTTCTTCTATCTAACGCCATTTCCTCGTTAATAGGTTTCATTTGAAGACGTCCAGTTGTGTCGTTGGTAACATATTTAATCTTTCCGTCTTCAACTGTTATCTGGTGTTCCATAAAAACATTTCCTCTGAAAGGTCTAAACTCGTTGAAATCAGAGAATGACAACGGTCTGTAAACGTCCATAACCCATTCGTTAACATTACCAGCCATGCAATATAGTCCAAAGTCGTTGGGCCAGTATGATCTTACAGGAACAGTAATATCTCCTTTATCGTTCAAAGCACCTGCAACACCCATATAGTCACCTGCACCTCTTACAAAGTTTGCTCGCATTTGACCTTGATCTGATCCTTTACTATATCTTACATAATCACCATTCCAAGGATAAATTCTACGTTCAAAATAGCTCTCTCCTGAAGAATACCCGATTAACGCTAAAGCAGCATATTCCCACTCAGCTTCGGTCGGAAGTCTATATTTTGGCAATAATAAACCGTCTTCAATTGTTACTCTTGTAGTTGCTTCATCACTTGCATCACCTACTATATCGTCACCAGCTAGACCGCCTTCACCTGCAAACTTGTCAATTCTGCGCCCCATTAAATATGAGTCAGTATTGAAAACTATATGATTTAAAGGATTCCCTACTAATTGAGCTGTTACTTTTTCTTCTTCTGGATTTCTTTCCCAAAGACCAGTTCTTACCAATATCTCTTCATTAACTCTGTCTGTCCTCCAAGTGCAAAAATCACTTGCCTGCAACCAATTTACTCCTACAACGGGATAGTCTTGATAAGATGGGTGTCTGAAATAATATTCAACTAATGGTTCGTTGTAAGCTAACCTATCTCTCCACACTAACGTATCGGGAAGTGCTTTTGCTATTATTTCAGGAAAATCGATTCCATACACACGCTCAAGCCAGAAAATATATTCACGGTAATTAACGTTGGAAATTTCTGTTTCATCCATATAAAACGACGATACAGTAACTCTCCTTGGAATATTATTCCAGTCTTTCATAACATCGTCTAACACTTGCCCCATCACAAAAGTACCACCTTCAATTAAAGTTAATCCAGGTCCTGTCTCTTGTTCTATGTAGCCTTCACGATATTTGAATCCTCCGTTGTCGCTGTCATTATATGTCCAACCTGTAACAGAGGACTTTGGTTTAGAACAACCAAAAAGTGCTACACCAAAAGAAATTAGTACTAAAATTTTCAAATAATTGATTTTCATATGCTTATATTTTTTGTCAACTTTTTTATATCACTCGAAACTTGCATGCTATATTACACAACATAATAAATTATAAAATTTTGTTTACGTGCTCGTTTCAAACTCTTATACTTTCTTATTATTTTAAGATCATACGTAAATGTGCCTATTGATAGTATATGAAAGTGTAAAAATAACGTATTTTTTAATAGAAATGTATCTTACAACCAAAAAGTTTAAATATTTTTCATTTTATTTTTTTTACGTTCGCCACAATCCTTTCATAACAACCTCATTGCCAAACATATATAACGACGGTAGGTTTGGGAAAATTTTTAACGATAATATTATTTTTAAACTTTTATATTTTGTCATAAACGCAGGACTTATCCCTAAAAGTATGTTATTAGGGGTTGATACAAAAAACATACCGAACTGATTTTTCAATGATCCATAAAACATTCCGTAATAAAATGCATATTCTGCTCCATCAAAAACTGTTACAAAATGGGGTCTTAAATATATTTTTGAAGATGGATTATTATACGGCCTAAGATCGAAAATTGATCCTACTGAAAATGTCAACTTAATCTGAGGTGGATTTTTACAATTATTTATTGAATTTTTAAATTGTTTTTGTTTAAAAATATTCTGAACAGAAAATCCTATTGAATGTTTTTCACAAAAGGCTGCAATACCACAAGAAAGGTTGGTAGTCCAGATAATTGGAAAAAAAACACCGGAATTGTCATTATTTAATAGTTGAGATTCTAATATTATATCATCACTATTGATTGTGTAATTATGGAAATCAGGGGCAAATCCAAGACTTAATGACCACTTCTTAGTAATACGAAAATTTTTTGAAAAATTAAATGATATCAGATTATGCCTCATTATCCCTTCTTTGTAACTTACAACATATCCTTCCAATCCGCCATTTAGATCTCTACTGTAATAATTTAATTGGGCGTATAGATTACTTAGTTTTAAATAACCTAAACCTTGATTTGACAACCCAATTGAATATCTATTTTCTTCTGATATTGAGGCTAATGCAGGATTAAAAAAATGTGACTGCTCACTAAAAATTAAATTAAACCTTTCTTGACATCTAATATTTGTGTATATAAAAGACAAGAATAGTATTATAAATACTCTTTTCAGATAAATCAACACTAGTTTTATTCTCATTTTCAGTGTTTTTACATTGGTGGCATATATACTTATTTTATTGTATTATGTGGACTAGTCACTTGATTCCGAAACAAATTTACATCATTGTTTTTACTTTATCAAATAATTTTTCTATTAGTACTTCAACATATGCAAAAATTTTTATCATATTTCATTATCCGTATTTTTTTGCTAAGGGTCAAATAAAACTCTTGATAAAACAATTGATCAAACTAATTCATATTTGTTTTACATTTTATTATATTGTTTAATTTAGTGCAAAAAGATTTTGATAGCTTTGCACTTTGTTGATTTATTAATGTCTTTATTACAATAATTACGATAAAATAGCGTAATTATTCTGTAACAAAATTATTCTTATGCGAAATTTATTGAAATTATCACTAATTATACTATTATCTAGCATAGTTATTCTTGTTTATGGTCAACAAGATGTAAAGCAACTGAACGTTAAGTGGATGGACATCGGAATTAAAAAGCCTTACGCTCTAAACTGTGTTTACGACGAAGTTAATGACGCTGTTCCTAAGATAGTTGAAATTATTGATTTATCAGATGATTTTGAATCTATATCTGTTGAATTGATTAATATGGAAACATCACGATCTGATAATCATTTTGAAATGCTTGATGCATCATCTTTAAAACCTTTTTTCGAAGTTAATTATGAAACAGGATACTTGAACAAAAAGCCTGTTGCTGTTGTTAAAATTGCCCTCGTTTCGCAAAGGAATGGTCAAGTTTATTTTTTGAATAAAGCAGATATTTCAATTTCATATAACGGATTAAAAAAATCAACCCATCACAGAGAATTTAAATCAAACTCCGTATTGGCTACAGGCAATTGGAGAAAGATAAAAACAACTCAAAGTGGTGTATATAAAATAACCTATGAGGAATTGCAAGGCTGGGGAATGTCTAATCCTGCTGATGTTCGTATTTACGGCACAGGAGCAAGAATGCTGTCAAAACGAAATGACTCAGACGATCCCGATGATTTGTATGAAAATCCTATTTATATGGAGACGCACGGTGATGGTATTTTTAATGCCGGCGACTATATTCTTTTTTACGGACAGGGCAATATTAAGTATATGTATGATAAGCCTACTAACCGCTATTCTCATATTAAAAACCTATACAGCGACGATGGGGCATATTTTGTAACCACTGATCTAGGTCCAGGTAAACGCATTATTTCGGAAAATAACAACTCGCAAACGGAACACTTTACAACAAATAGTGTTGATGTAAATCTTGTATGGGATGATGATGTTCAAAATCCAATATCTAGTGGTAGACTTAAATATGGAGAACTTTTTACTCCCGGGGATAAGAGAGACATTGTTTTCAACATTCCCAGCAATATCGTAAGCAATGAGAACATAACTATTCAAACTCAATCTATAGGATTTCAGATTATTGACGAGCCACTCTGCTCTTTTGAGTTTAAAATAGGAGAAACACCTATTCATAGGAGTGTTTTCCCAGGATACTACCCAAATCCATACGGTGAAGTATGGTATACTATATATCAAACGTCAAGGCTTAATATAACTCAAAGTCCAATTAAAATATCCACAAAGTTTCATGCTACAAGTATTGCAGCACGTGCTGCAATTGACTTTGTACGAGTAACAGCCAGAGTGGATTTATCGTTGTTTTCTGCAAATTCGTTGTTTTTTGCCGATTCGAAAAATATTTCAGATGGAACTGTTAAACAGTTTCAGATTGGAGGGAATGTAAGCTTTGTATGGAATGTTACAGACCCATTGAATCCTAAAAACATGGTTCTAGAAAAGAGTGGGGCTATGAGCAGCTGGAAACACAACAACGACAATAATCAATTTTACATTGCTTTTAATAATGCGGGTGTGCTTTCTGTTGCAGACTTGGGAGTTCAAGCAAATCAAAACATACATGGGAAGCCTGTACCCGATATGATAATAGTAACAGCACCTTTATTCAGACAAGAAGCTGAAAGACTCGCTGATTATCGCAGGTCAGAAAGCAACTTAGATATTCTTATACTAGAGCCAGAAGAAATATATAACGAATTTAGTTCAGGTATACCAGATGTGTCTGCAATAAGAAATATGGCTTGTATGTTTTATCAAAAATCTGGCGGAGGTTCAAAAACATTCAAATATCTATTGCTGATAGGAGACGGAAGTTACGATAACAAATGGGCTGCAAAAACAAACAATCATATTTTAACCTATCAAAATTTAGAGTCGTTAAATAAAAAAATATCTTCTGAAAGTGACGACTTTTTCGGGTTACTTGATACTGGTGAAGGTGGAGAAAATTTATACGGAGGAGACACATTAAAAGGTCTACTCGATATAGGAGTTGGACGGCTACCTGTTGAAACCAGTTTTGAAGCTCAAACAGTTGTAAATAAGATAATTAATTATAGCAAAAACCCTACTTTAGATGCATGGAAGAACGAGTTGACTTTTTTAGCAGATGATGCCGATAATGCTGGTGACGCTGAACTTCAAAAACAGGCATACCATCTTGCTGCAATTATTATGAGCAAATACCCTTGGTTTCATAACAACCTGATTTTTATGGATGCCTACAATCAAATATCTACTCCAACTGGACAACGATATCCTGCTGTACGTGAAGCAATAAACAGTATTATTCATAAAGGAACTTTAATTTTTAATTATACTGGTCATGGTAGCCCAAATCAATTTGCACACGAATCTGCTATTGATAAATCGATGGTAAACAGTTGGAAAAATATTAATTATTTGCCGTTTTTCATGACAGCATCATGTGAAATTTCGCCTTACGATAATCATAAATTAAAATCAATTGGCGAGATGATTTTGCTAAACCCAAATGGAGGTGCAGTATCTATGTTTACAACAACCCGTCTTGTATATGGCAGTAGCAATCACGAACTAAGTATTAGTTTTTACAATAGGGTTTTTGAAAGAAATGAAGGTGGCAACTACTCTACATTAGGCGAAATAATGAAGGATGCAAAAAATCAGCAAGGTGTATATGCAATCAACTCTCGAAAATTTACACTTTTTGGTGACCCTTCTATGAAGTTGATTATACCTCCATATAAGGTTGTTACAGACTCTATAAACGGGAAAAGCACTCAAGTTGCAACAGACACAATTGGTGCTTTACAAAAGGTTGAAATCTGTGGTTCTATTACCGATACATTAGGAAACCATATACCAAACTATAACGGTGTTATTCATACAGCTGTATATGATAAATTTAAAGAGAGACAAACCTTAGGCAATGACGGTCAAGATCCATTTTCATTTTTAACTCAAGATAATATTTTGTACAAAGGTAAGTCCAAAGTTGTTGACGGTAAATTTAAATTTGAGTTTATTGTACCGTTGGATATTGATTACGACTTTGGTAAAGGTAAAATAGAATATTACGCACAAGATGGCACAATTGATGCTCAAGGTGCCTTCAGATCACTTATTATAGGTGGTTCAAGTAATAATATAATAAATGACACTAAAGGTCCAGAAATAGATGTTTATATGAATGACACCAATTTCGTTTCTGGAAGCTCGACAAATGAATCGCCACTTTTAATAGCACATTTTTTCGATGAACATGGTATCAATACCACGGGGAATGGTATAGGACATGAAATTACTGCCACATTAAAACATGATATGAACAACGTAATTATATTAAACAACCATTTTGAATCTGATATTGGTAGTTACCAACGTGGAAAACTTCAATATCAACTACTTAATTTGCCAGATGGTCCAAATCAAGTTACTGTTTGTGCCTGGGATATTGTTAATAACAGCACGGAGACTAAACTCGATTTTGTGGTTGCTAATACCGAAAAGGCAGCACTATCTCATGTTTTGAATTACCCAAATCCATTTACAACGCATACTAAGTTTTTATTTGAACATAATCAACCCCATGTGCCACTTGAAATAACAATTCAAATATTTACGGTTTCTGGAAAATTGGTAAAAACACTTCAGACAACAATGCAGGGTAGTTTATATCAAACAAATCCGTTAACTTGGGACGGCTTAGACGATTTTGGTGATCGTATAGGGCGTGGAGTTTATGTTTATAAGGTTAAAATAAAAACACCTGACGGAAAAACAGATACAAAATTTGAGCGTTTAGTAATACTAAAATAAACAAAACTATTACTTTTGCAACAAAAATACTCTTGCATCGTTATAAATAGATTATTAAGCATAAACTAATATAATTATGACTGTCAAAAACTTATTATTTTTAACTTTATTCTTATTATGTAATCAGCTGTTTGCCCAACATATAGATAGTGTTGATGTAAGTGGAAAACATCTGCGTTATAATCCTGTACGTCATGCTGTTCCATTTTTAACTATATCTCCCGACTCTCGATCATCAGGTATGGGAGATGTTGGTGCAGCCACCTCTCCCGACATATATTCAGTAAATTGGAATGTTGGGAAACTTGCAAATATTGAAGGGAAAACAGGCATAGCATTGGGCTACACGCCATGGTTAAAAAGACTTGTTAAAGATATACATCTTTCATATTTAACAGGTTACTACCGATTAGACGAGAATCAAGTTTTTGGAGGGTCATTAAGATACTTTTCATTAGGTCAAGTGGTTTTTCGCGATAATACTGGACAAGAGATTACGGTTTTTATACCTAATGAGTTTGCTTTCGATGGAGCATATTCCCGAAAACTTGGAACATCTTTTTCTATGGGATTAGCCGCACGATATATATTTTCCGATCTAACGGGTACACTCAGTTCTGGTACAGATGTTCTAAAACCAGCACACGCGTTTGCTGTTGATTTAGGCTCATACTATCACACAAAGTTAGATGTAGGAGATATTCCGTCTGTTGTTACAGCTGGGCTAGCTTTCACAAATATTGGTACAAAAGTTACTTATTCTGCAAACAATAAGTATTTTTTACCTATGAATCTACGTCTTGGGGGAGGATTAGCAATGGAATTAGATGATTATAACAAATTATCGCTTTATGCTGATCTTAATAAACTTATGGTTCCTACACATGCTGATAGTATTGGCAGTGGTAGTAATACTATTTCTGTTCCTGTTGCAATTTTTAAATCATTCAGTGACGCCCCCGGTGTAAATGGCAGTGTTTTCAGAGAAGAAATGCAAGAAATCATGATTTCTGTTGGTGTTGAATATGTTTATAGTAAACTTTTTGCAGTCCGTGCAGGATATTTTCATGAACATGAAAGAAAAGGAAACAGAAAATATGTAACTGCTGGTGCAGGACTTAAATTTAATGCCCTGGGAATAGATTTATCATATTTAATTCCTGTAATTGCACATCACCCTTTGTCGCAAACTATCCGATTTAGCTTGGTGTTAGATATTGGTGCCATGTCAAATTAACATTTAGACTACTTTATGCAACACTTTAGAGTAGGATTTGGATACGATGTGCATCGGCTTGCTGAAGGCGAAACTTTAGTCCTCGGTGGTATTAATATTGAGCATTATAAAGGAACAGTTGCTCATAGTGATGGTGATGTTTTAATACATGCTATCTGCGACGCACTTTTAGGTTCTGTAGCTTTGGGGGATATAGGGAAACATTTTCCTGACAATGATAATAGTTATAAAAACATTAACAGCTGTATTCTTTTGGAAAGAGTATGTGAGTTAATTCATAGTAAGGGATATAAAATAGGAAATATAGATTGTACAATATCTTTACAAAAACCTAAAATTGCTCAATTTATCGAGTCAATGCGAAAAAAAATTGCACAAACAATTAATGCTGATATTGAAAACATAAGTATAAAAGCAACTACTTCTGAGAAGCTTGGATTTGTAGGGTCAGAAGAAGGTGTTGAGGCTTATTCTACTGTACTTATATATAAATAGAGGTTAGCGACAATAATAAAACAGTGTCTTTTCTAATATTTGAAACGACACTGTTTTATTTTTTTAGCATTGTTGTTTTACTCGCTAATTACTTTGAACTCAACACGTCTATTTTGTTGTCTTCCATCTTCAGTAATATTATCAGCTATTGGCTGGCTGAAACCATATCCAGCGTAAGTTATTCTTTCGGGAGCAATCTCTTGTGTAATTATTAAATAGTCTACAACTGACTTTGCTCTATCTTTCGACAACTTCAAATTCATTGCCTCACCACCCACATTATCTGTGTGTCCGCTAATCTCGATTTTTAAAGTAGGTATCTCTTTCATGACATTTGCCAATCGATTAAGCTCTGGATATGATTCTATTCTTAAGTTCGCCTTTCCTGTTTCAAAGAACACGTTACGCAAAACAATCTTTGCGTCTTTCTTGATATTGTGCAGATTTATCTCTTTTTCTATTTCTCGATAAGCCGATGTCTTAGGTATATTAAAGTTCTCTGAATGGAATAGATATCCGTCAGCTTTAACTGCTAAACCGTAGTTTTTTCCTGATGGTAGCGAAACCAAAAAACGACCTGTTTTTGAGTTTGACCTGTTGCTGAATACAACTTCATCTTTTTCATTATCAATAACTTCAATCTCTGCTTCTATAGGATTACCACTAATAGCATCAGTTATAACACCTTTAACAACAGTAAGACGTATTGTTTTAAGCTCTACGGTCTTTTCCATTGCATTGTCTGTAATGGTCTGATTTAGACTTGCCAATAGGTGGTCTTCATTACTAAGAACCATGGGTTTTTCAGGACCTAAGAATGTAACCAGATAAATGTCGTGCTGTCCCATACCGCCTTTACGTTTCGACGACAAGTAACCATTTCGACCACTTGCACTAATCACAAACGATAAATCATCGTCAGCAGTATTTATTGGTGCACCTAGGTTTTCTGGCTTTGACCATGTGCCGTCATCTTGCTTTACTGAACGAAAAATATCGTATCCTCCCATGGTTTTGTGTCCCATGGAGCTAAAGTAGAGCGTCCTTCCATCTGGGTGCATAAACACACTTTCCTCGTCGTAAGGAGTATTTATTGCTGATCCTAAATTCTTAGCCTCTGACCATCTGCCTCTTGAATCTTTTGTTGAAAACCATATGTCTTTACCTCCCACTCCTCCTGGTCTCTCGCTAATAAAGTATAACATTCTGTCATTATTTGCAAAAGAGGCACTTGATTCTTGGTATTTGCTATTTATTTCACTACTTAGCCATTCGGGCCAACTCCATTCATCTCCTTTAAGCACACTGATTTGCAAGTCGCCTCTACCGCGTTGACCATTGTATATCAATAAGCTTTGACCATCGGCAGAAAGACCTACTGTTGCGTCCTCAGAACGTGTATTTAAAGGTTCTCCAGCGTTAACAGGTACACCCCACTTTCCATGAGTTTTATAACTTATATAAATGTCTTCATCATACTCACCGTCATATGCGTTCTGTTTACCACCGACCGAACCTTCACGAGTTGAGGTAAATAACATTACCGATTCGTCAGTTGAAATTACTGGCGAGTGGTCAGAATATTTACTATTTAACTCTTTAAGGTTAGTAATAAATGCACGAGCTGGCATTTTCATCAACTCTATCCCATTATTACACTCTTCAATTCTCTTTGTAACTGCGTCCATATCTTCTTTATCACCCGGCAGTAGTTGTTTCTGAAATTTTGCATAATACTCTTTAGCTTCTTCAAACTGTTCGTTGTAGTGATAAGATAACCCTAAAAGATATAAAACATCCGGCCTGACACCCGGATTGAGTTCATAAGCTTTTTTCATATATGGCAATGCACTATATCTCTCAACATATAGGTACATATAACCTATCATGTAATTTAACTCCGAATTGTTTGGATTAATAACTTGAGCTTTTTGATAGCTTTCCAATGCTTTGTTGTACTGTCCTAGCATATAATATGAATCTCCATCACGTATAGCTCTTAACGCAATACGCAAATTCTCTCTATCTTTTCCAAAAGATGATCTATCAAACGGGATATCTTGTGCTAACAGAAATAGCGGTAATTGGAAAAGAAGTATTAAAAACAATATATGTGTATTTCGCATGACCCTTAGTTTTTATAGTAATTAATATATTGAACAGCATCCTTGTAGCCTAAGTCTGCCGCTTTCTTCCAAGCCTCTATGGCACCATCTATATCGTGTTTCATCTCTTTAACAGCACCCAAATTAGCGTAAGCTTCTGCATAATCGGGCTTGGCTGATATTGCTTTACCAAATGCTTCTATAGCTTTGTCGTACTCTTTTAGTTTCATATAAGCCGAACCTAAATTATTATATCCATACGCATAAGTGGGTTTTAACTCAATCACTTTATTAAAGTCTTCGATTGCTTTATCGAACATCTTTTTATCTATATACGCACTTCCTCTGTTATTATATGCAATATAGTTCTGAAAATCAATTTGTATAGCCATACTATAATTTAATATAGCAGCATCAAGATCTCCTTTTTTTCTAAGTGCACTTCCGTAATTATTATAAATAATAGGCGATGAAGTGTTTAAAGAAATTGCCTTTTTGTAATCTTCAATGGCCTCATTATATCTTTCGGCCATTCTGTAAGCACTTCCTCTATCGTTATATATTTCCCAACTATCATGTTTAGCTCTGATTGCAAGCGTAAATGAAGCTATTGCTGCATCGTAATCTTGTTGACGGAAAGCAGCTTGTCCGGCAAGATAAAAAGCTTCAAACCCAGAATAACCATTTTGAATGGCATTGCTTAAATATTCCAATGCTTCTGAGAGCTTGTCAATTTGATAATACGCTGCTCCTAAAGCGTACAGTGCTCTATTGTTGGTTTTTTCAGCTGAAACGACAATCTTTAGCTCTTCAATAGCACTGTTGTACTGCTCGAGTGAACTATAAGCAACAGCTTTATTCTGCCTTGCTCTATAAAAATTTGGATTGTGTCGTAATGCCTCATCAAAAGCTTTTATAGCTTCGTGATATTTCTTTTCGTTCAACAACTGAACTCCGTTGTTGTAGGCGATTTCAGCATCTTGATTTCCAGCAAGAATAAGTGTAGATGCTGTGTCTATTGGCTGCATAGCCGCATCGTTAATTTGCGCTATCGCCTTGAACGTAAATAGTAGTGATAGCAAAAATAAAAATAAATACTTCATGAGATTTGGTTTTCAATAGGTTAACTTATTAATTTTACTATGTTTCTAAATATAAGAACAAACTATAAATATACAAGTGTTTTTGTAATTTTCAAAACAAATATTTATTTACAGGTTTGAGTGTAAATCATTTTATAACTATTTTTTATTTAAAGCAACCATTTTAATTGCCGTAACAGCTGCTTCAACACCTTTATTGCCGTGTTTTCCACCCGAACGGTCAATTGCTTGTTGTAGGTTATCAGATGTTATTACACCAAAAATCACTGGTTTATCGTACTTTAACGATACTTGTGTTATACCATAAGTTACACCCTGACAGATAAAATCAAAATGCCGTGTTTCTCCTTGAATAACACAACCTAATGCTATAACAGCATCTATATCTTCCCTTTTTGCCATAAGTTGCGAACCTAAGCTCAGCTCAAAACTTCCGGGAACATACGATATCTCAATATTTTCATCTAATGCACCGTGATTTATAAGTGTTTCAACAGCACCTTTACACATTGCCATAGTTATATTGTCATTCCATTCTGAGACAACTATTCCAAATCGCATTTTGCCGGCAGATGGAACTTTAGAAAAATCGTAATTTGATAGGTTTTTTAATATCGTAGCCATTGTGTATCTGATTTTTAAACAAAAAAGTATCACCGCAAAGATGATACTTTTTTATCTATATATGTTTTAAATTAGTGTTTTATTTTTTTAACAAAAACTCAACGCGCGCAATATACTTCTCAATATTTCTGCCTTCTCGACTTTCGCTAAAGTTGGTTTGAATGTTTTTGTAAACTTCTAGCGCCTCTTTATATTTACCTAACTCTTCATAAGCAATGCCAGCTTTCATTAAGAATATAGGAGCGTTAAAAGTATCTTTTTTATTTTTTGCAGCCTTAAGGTAATAATTAACACCTTTTTCTATATCTCCTTTTTGGACGTATGCATCTCCAATAGCTCCATTTGCGATTGCTGAAATTATTACGTCGTTGGAAGAGAACGATTTAAGGTGTTTTATTGCGTTATCGTATTCTGATAAATTTAAGAATGCTATACCTGCATAGTAGTTAGCCAAATTGGCTGAAGGTGTTCCACTATATTCATCAATGATATATAAAAATCCAAAATTGTTCCCATCACCATAAAGAGCAAGTTTCATTGAATCTTTTTCAAAATAATACTCGGCTTGAAACATATTTGCAGCAGCTTCCTCAGCTTTGGGTTTATAAATGTAATTTCTGTATCCAAAATATCCCAATACAACCAACGCAATACCAATTACTACATAGATAATAATTTTCTGGTTGTCTTCAATAAATTGTTCGGTACGCCCTAATACCTCTCCAACATTTTCAATTCCAGCGGCTTTTTCGTTTTTCTTAGACATATTTTTATTTTTTATTTTTCGTGGCACAAAATTAAACATTTTATTGTACTATCAAATATTTAGCGCAATATTTTTTTATGTTAGTTGAAAACGGTGTATATATATGCAAATAGTTCTTATTATAAACTAATTAAGAGACAAACATTAACAAAAAAGACTATAATGAGATGCTGCTTGATAAAATAAATATAGCTCATTATAGAACAAAAATCCAAGAGATTAAAAATAGAGTTTTAAAATAATTATCTTTGTTCACAAAATTATTTATGTACCCATTTATCTGATTAAATATGCAAGTATTGAAAAAAACATCGTTGGCAATGTTGGTATTTTTATTAATGCTGCAATTTGCTTATCCTGTAAATGATACAACTATTGTTGTTACACTGTGTTACCCGGACGAGAGTTCACAAATGAACAACGTAATCCTTGCAAACTTGTCACAATCTTTGCCAAAAGAGGGTGATAAACCTTGCTTGAAGTACAATATAACATTAGAGAGCAAAATTTCTCAAAATTCTGTTACCACTCTTTACAATAATGCAAAAGTTACAAATACTGTTGTTTTTCAAGAGTTTAGCTTGCGTGATTTGATGTTACCAGTAACAGCTTTTCTTGAAATTGAGTTTTACTCTGGTCAAACTTTAATTGAAAAAAAGGAGCTGCAATTCGAAATGAAACAAAATGGTTTGTGCTTTACGTACAACGTACCTGAAGGGAAAGCCGTAACAAACGTAAAATACAAAATACCGAAAATTGAGCTTGGACAAGCAATGTTAGATAGAATTGTTGCACGTCAGCAAATTATAAGTGATTATTACACTGCCGACATACAAATTAAGCTGGCTGAGGAGGAGTTGCAAAAAATAGATTTAGACAATATCGAAAATAACGAGCAGTATCAGACAGTTTCGCAAAAATCACTTGCCACGGTGGAAAGGATAAGGAAAAAGAGATTAGATGAAACCCTGTTTCTTAACGAGCATGACCCTTTGAGACTCATGCCAAGATTAAACGAATTGGAGAATTTTGCTCAAGGGAAAAAAATAGAGTTAACCCAACAGACCGACAATATTGGACAAGAATATTACAGATTAGGTGTTGCAGCCTTACAAAAAAATGATACGGTAAACGCAATCAACAACTTTAACAAGGCTATTGAGGTTGAACCCAGACTATCAATGCCTTATGTAAAATTGGCTTCAATAGAATTATCTCGACGAAATCAAAATAAAGTAATAGAGATTATAAGATTCGTTGATAAAAACACAGATTTAGAACCACCTACAAACGAAGAATCTAGCCTGTTAATCAACACTGTTATCACTGAAATGGTTGAAGATGCAAGACTTACGCGACAACAAGGCAACCTTTCTGAAGCAACATTGCTAATTGACTCTTGCTACAGTATATGTTCATCAATATCACATGTAAAGTGCTCAAATATCCTTGATAATGAAAGAAAAGCGCTTTATACCATAATTCTCGAAAATTTTATTGCGGAAAATGAGAAAGTACTGAAAGAGGAAAAATATGATAGTTTTTTAACATTGACAGACTCTTTATACAGTTTTTACACACTGCATAAAGACCATTTTAGTAACCAAGGATTAGTGTACGAACACTTAAATAAATCATACCAAGTATTATTAAAAACAGGAGAAGATAATATTGATGAAAATCCGTCAGTTGCGTTGGACGCTTTAATGGCTTCTAAACAGATATGCGAAACGTATTCGGAAGTTGCTTGCAATCCGCAAGCTAATACGTTGTTAAACAACGTTTTCAGTAATCTATACAACATTATGATTGATGATGCAATATCGTTGTTTGAAGCACAAAACTTTACGGCTTCTGATAGCCTTCAACAAAAGGCTTACGACTATTGCAAACAACAAAAATTGTCGATTTCTGAGAAGCACACAAAGTTAATCAAACAGCTGAAAGAACACCACTATCAAGCTATTATTGAGCGACTTGAAGCTTATGCTTATAAAGGATGTAATGCTCTAACAATGGCAGACTCGGCTGTTAATATCCGCAAAACCTACAAATTTAACGCAGCTAACAATGAAGCTAAAGTGTACAAAGAGGCTGTTAACTTATGTATTAATCAGTCAATTGTAGATGCTGAAAAGTGTTTGGTATCGAAACATTTTGAAGATGTAACAACAAATCTAAAAAAAGCGGAGCGGCTAGCAGAAAATTATAACATTGAATTGGAACAAGCAACAACAGCAAGGATTGCCGAAATAAGAGGATTGTTAGAACAAAGTATTTGCAACGAAATTAAATTTAAGATTGATATACAAATTAATGCAGCCGATATTCATCTAAAAAATTTGGAGTATATATATGCTATCGTGGCTTTAAAGAAAGCAAAGAAAATTGTTGAATCTAATACTAGATGTGGCTTTACAACCGATGAAATAGATAATAAGATTAAATACTGCGGGTTACCTGCAAAGTTTCAGAGCGAATGTGAAAAATTAGTAGAACTCATTAATAAACACAAATTTGAAGCTGCAATGGTAAAACTAATTGATATAGAACAAACATATCCAGATACATTAATGAAGCCATACACGTTACAGGCAGTTAATACAATCAAATTTATAAAAGAGTACGACTATACTCCTTTTACGCTTGGTGCAGTTGAATATCTTGCTGATCACGGCAAAACAGAAAATGCCTTAGATTTACTATACTTTATTTACGAAAAAGATGTTCCTGCAGACTTAACCGACAAGGCTCAAGATAAAATGGGACGAAGTCTTGCTAAACGTGATGTAGTAAATCAAAAAGAGTCTAATCCAAAAGAGGTTTGCTATCAATATGTTAGACATGATAAGAAATGGTTCAAAAAAATGATAAATTCATATAAAGCACAATGGAAAGAGTCAATAGTTTCGTAATTATATTTTTGTTATTATCAATCGGATTGTCGGCACAAGAGCACAAAAACACCGACAATAAATCAACAACAACTTATACAGAATACAATATAGAAGTAGGAATTGACCAATCTTTGATAAAAAATGACACTATCAACCAAAGATTTGCTTCAAGTCCATATATATTACTTCAATATGAGAACTATTACACCGACAAATTAAGGCTGAACTTAATGCTTGTGCCAATAGCAATCCACACAACAAAAGATGAGACACAACTATTCAAAGAGAGATATTTTCAAACTGAGTTTGGAATATCTGGTAGCTATATGATATTCAATAACTTATGGCTCACTGCAGGTGGCGGATATGCTTACAGACTATTTAAACAATATAGAAGAGGTGCCGGCGCATGGACAGAAACGGAATTTAAGCAACCAGGCGCATTCGTATATGGTTCCATTGATTACTGGATAAGACCATCGGTTGGATTAAAAGTAACTTCAGTATTTAATAAAGAGGGATATACTTTTCGAATGGGGGTATTTGTAAACTTTGAAGCGATTAAACGAAGAACTAGAAAGGAATAATTATTGGCTTACCGGTTGTAAAAACATTCTAAAGTTAATAAAAACAACAAATTGACAATAATGTCGTAAAAGTGTCGTAAATAAACCGTTATCAAAAGGGCTGTTTCATATATAATTTTGTGAGTGAAAATAAAATCAAATTATTTATGAACGAAATTGGAGAAAAAATTAAAGAACTAAGAAAGAAAAAAGGTCTTTCACAAGAAGAATTAGCCGAATTGGCAAATGTTAATTTAAGAACAATTCAAAGAATAGAAAACAACGGAAATGAACCTCGCGGACATACATTAAATCAAATTTGTAAGGTTCTTGATGTTAGCGCAGAAGAGATATTGGATTACGGCAAACAAATTGACTACAATTTTCTCTTTTACTTTCACCTTTCGGTTATATCATTCATAGTAATTCCACTCGGAAACATAATTATACCAATGATTCTCTGGCAAACGAAAAAGGAAAAAATAATTGGACTTAAAGAGGTAGGAGCAAATCTATTGAATTTTCAAATTATATGGACAGTTTTATATTTCTTATCGGTAGTGACCTTTGCTTTTCTTAAAATTTCGCACGTAAATTCTTACTATCTTTTATTTTATATATTTGCAGGACTGTGTACTTTAAATATAATTCTTCCTATATACTTTGCTTGCAGTTCAAAAAAAGGGAAAATAGAAAAGAGGTATCCGAAAATATTTAAGATTATCAAATAACCACCTTGTAATTTGTCTGTTTCTTGAAACTGTCTTGAATTGGTCACTATCATGTTTCGCTCAGCTCAGTTCATCGCATCACTTCAACAAGCTCAGTGAGTGGGAGATTAAAACGTTCTATTGCTCTACACTATTTTTCCGAAACTTAAACAGCTCCTTTCTCTGCACCAACGGTCCTTGGTATGTGTCTGATGTTTGAGCTACTTTTATTAAATAAAGGGATTTAACCAATCTCTCGGCGATAGCTTCTAATGGGGCTTCGTGATTTTGCCCTGCAAGGTCTTTACATGCATTTTTCAAGCCGGAGTCCATATATGCTGTCATCTTTTCATATATTCCGGGGGTGTACCAAATCACTCTTATTCCTTTGCTTGCAGCCTCTCCGGACATGCTGCCCATTAAACCATGCCAGCCTGAAAAAATAAGTTTTAATGGATTAGCAGACTTGTGATTAACAAACTCAACAGGATGAGCCAAAACAATGATAGTTTTCGTAATTAATCGCAACATTTTTCGGCTAACGTGTTCATTTACAGCTGACCACTGTAGTGCGTCAAAATCTTTGAGTATGCCGTAAATCGACTCTTTTGCACTAAAGAGGTTTATGCAATAATCGAACTTGTGATTTTCAAACTGCTGAATAAAACTATCTACTCTTTCGGTACTGTTTAGTGTTTCAACAACAACCTTTATGTTCGAGTCTGTCTGACTAACCTGCAACAGGCTTGACGACCAATCATTTTCCTGATTTACGTGAGCTAACACATTAGCTCCCATCTCTAAAAGTAGCTCGCTGACAGAGACTCCAAGTGCTGAGTCGGCGAACAAAAGCAGTACGGTTTTATCTTTAAGCGGCTTAACGTTCAGTTTTGGTTTTGGTCGCTCTTTGGGAACGACATAGGTAAATGCGCCGTACTCCCCTCCCACTCCTGCCGTTGGGCAAATAATATTCATTCCGGGGGTAAGTCTCCCTTGATGTTTTAACAACGACAACGACAATGGAATGGTTGTACCAGAAACGTTTCCATAGTCTCTTTGAGCCTCCTGATACAGTTTCTCAACAGGTAAGCCCAACTCTTGGATAGCTCCGTGCAAAATGGCGTTTCCTGTTTGATGTGGTACAATCAAATCTATGTCATCATTGCTCCAGCCTGTCTCTTGCAGGGCTTCGTTGCTTATTTTGCAAATATTTGCAATTGCCCTGTTTTTAACCCAAGCACTATCCATATATAGATTAAAATCTTTGTCAACACCAAC
>JAAYQU010000019.1 GCA_012519055.1 Bacteroidales bacterium
CAGCTTGAACATTAGGACTAAACCATTGGTATAAATGTAAAATAACTTATATTTGCCACACTTAATCAATAAATTGAATATGACAAATCAAAAAAGTTTCCCAAATCAACATGAATCTGACATAACTAAGGATTCTGAGTCAAGGAATTTGATTTTGCATAATGACGATGTAAACACGTTCGACCACGTAATTTCATCGTTAATTGCAGAGTGCAATCATGAAAGCCATCAAGCCGAACAGTGTGCATTAATAGCTCATACCAAAGGCAAATGCGATATTATGGATGGCACATACGCCGAACTAAACCCAGTTCGTATTTCATTGTTAAACAAAGGATTAAACGTTACTATAGACTAAATGACACCAGTTATCGCAGTTATATTATTGATCCTGACAGGATTTATCCTTCTCCTGCTAGAAATTATGGTTATACCAGGTACAACCATAGTGGGAATAATTGGATTTTTACTATTGGCAGCCGGAATTTGGGTTACGTTCGATCAATTCGGTGTCAATATGGGCTTGATTGCAATTGGCTCAACCTTAGCCGCTTCCGTATTGATATTTATGTTTATTTTCAAAAGCAACACATGGAAAAAACTGATGTTGAAAGAGAATATCGAATCGAAAGTTGAAGCGTTCGACAAATACGAACCAGAAATTGGAGAAGAGGGAGTTGCAATATCAAGATTAGCACCTATGGGTAAGATAGTTGTTAATGGACACGAATTTGAAGCAAAAGCTCAGAGTTCATTTATAGACGAAAAATCAGTTGTAGAAATTATTGGTGTTGAATCAAACAAAGTAATAGTTAAACTTAAATCATAAATAAAATGGATTTACATTATTTTTTGATCTTTGGAGCAATAGCCATAGTAGCGTTATGGCTTCTTTTTTACCTTATCCCCGTAGGATTGTGGTTTAGTGCTCTTGTTTCAGGCGTTAAAATACCACTATTGCAGTTAATATTGATGCGTTGGCGTAAAGTTCCGCCAGCAATAATTGTACGCGCAATGATTGAAGCGACAAAAGCAGGTATTCCAATTAACCGAAATGAATTGGAGGCACACTTTTTAGCGGGTGGACATGTCGAGAGAGTAGTACACGCTTTGGTATCAGCCAATAAAGCTAATATTGACTTAACATTTAAAGTGGCAACAGCTATCGACCTTGCCGGTCGCGATGTTTTCGAGGCTGTTCAAATGTCGGTTAATCCGAAAGTTATTAACACTCCTCCGGTTGCAGCAGTTGCAAAAGACGGTATTCAGCTTATTTGTAAAGCTCGTGTAACTGTACGTGCAAACATCAAGCAGTTAGTTGGTGGAGCCGGAGAAGAAACTGTTTTAGCAAGAGTTGGCGAGGGTATCGTTAGTTCAATCGGTTCGGCTATATCTCACAAATCGGTTCTTGAAACGCCCGACAGCATCTCTCGCGTTGTGCTGCAAAAAGGGTTAGATGCAGGTACAGCATTTGAGATCCTATCAATTGACATTGCTGATATAGACGTTGGAAAAAATATCGGTGCAGCACTATTGATGGACCAAGCAGAAGCCGACAAAAATATCGCTCAAGCCAAGGCTGAAGAGAGACGTGCAATGGCAGTTGCTTTAGAACAAGAAAATGTTGCTCTGGCACAAGAAATGCGTGCCCGCGTTATCGAGGCAGAAGCCGAAGTCCCAAGAGCAATAGCTGACGCATTCCGAAGTGGAAATCTTGGTATAATGGATTATTACCGAATGAGAAATATTGAATCGGATACCCGAATGAGAGATAGTATCTCAAAAGACCCATCAGGATTATAGAGTTGAAAGTTTGTAAAGTTAAAAAAACGTACAACTAACAAACTAACAGTCAGAATATTGTAGAGACGTCACACCGTGGCGTCTCTCTTCTTAATTGACAGATAATGAAAAAAAAGAGCCTAGTTTATGAAAACGTTGAGATTGTTGATATTGCATCCGAAGGAGTTGCAATAGCCAAAGTTGATGGTATGGTCGTTTTCGTACCCTACGTTGCTCCCGGCGACGTTGTTGATATTAGAGTTTCGAGAAAGAAAAAATCGTATGCCAAAGGCGTTGCAATAAAATTTCATAAACAAAGCCCTTTTAGAACCGAGCCCTTTTGCGAACATTTTGGTCTGTGCGGAGGTTGCAAATGGCAACACTTAGACTACAATAAACAACTCTACTACAAAGCAAAACAAGTAACCGATAATCTTGAACGAATTGCTAAAGTGCCGTTCCCTACCCCACTCCCAATAATAAGGTCTGAAGAACAGAGACACTATCGCAATAAACTTGAATACACCTTTGCCGATAAGCGTTGGTTCTTACCTCACGAGCCTTTTGAACATGGAGATAAACATATTGGAGCTTTAGGTTTTCATATCCCCGGACGGTTCGATAAAGTTTTAGATATTAATAACTGCTATTTGCAGCCAGCTTTGTCAAATGAAATTAGGCTCGAGGTCAAAAAATACTGTGTAGAGAACAACTTGCCATTCAAAAACCTGAAAACGCACCAGGGATTTATGAAAAATCTGATTGTCCGCAACAGTAATACAGGCGAATGGATGGTAATTGTCGTATTCGGCACACCCGATGAGATAGATCAGCAAAAAGGGTTGTTAGAGCATATAAAAACCAAATTTCCCCAAGTAACAAGCCTTTGGTCGATGATCAATACGAAATTGAACGATTCTGTTGCAGATTTAACTCCCGAACATTATTATGGCAAACCGTATCTAACAGAAAAAATGCTCGGTTTGGAATTTCGGGTTGCGCCAAAAGCATTCTTCCAAACAAACTCACAACAAGCTGAAAATCTTTATAAATTGGCGTGTGATTTTTCACATCTAACAGGTTCGGAGATGGTATATGATTTGTACACAGGTATTGGAACAATAGCAAACTTATTAGCCAAGAATGCAAAATGGGTTGTTGGTGTTGAATATATTGACGAAGCCATCGATAACGCACGCACAAATTCGGAAATAAATGGAATTAAAAATACAACTTTCATAGCAGGCGATATGAGCAAAGTTCTTAGTCAAGCATTTTTTGAGAAGCACGGCCAACCCGATGTTATTGTTACCGACCCTCCACGTGCGGGTATGAATCCCGATGTAATTCAAACCATATTGCAAGCTAGTCCAAAACGAATTGTTTACGTAAGCTGTAACCCCGCAACACAAGCACGCGATATAGCCATGATGTCGTCAAATTATGAAATTAAAAAGGTTCAGCCTGTTGATATGTTTCCCCACACACACCATGTCGAGAATATCGCACTATTAGAGAAAGTTAACAGATAAAACTATATCTATAAATGATAAATGCAACACAAGCCATAATAGCACTACTAAACACCAACGAAGCGTTCCGTCAGCTAAAATACTCTGAAATTCAAAGCATTAAAAAAAGTCACGAAGTTATTAACTACGCACGTGGAGCCTCTATTTTTCTTGAAGGCGAAAAACCGGAAAGCTTACTTTGTTTAATCGAAGGTAAAGTAAAAATATATCAAGAGGGCGTTGGTGGTCGCGAACAGATACTTAGAATGGCTCAACCACAAGGTTTTATAGGATATCGGGCACTATTTGCCGAAGAGGATTACGCCGCCTCTGCACGAGCTTTAGAAGATTGTGTTGTTGTGTCAATTCCGAAAATCGTTTTAAACCAAATTATGGCAAACAACCCGATGTTTACTAAAAAAATGATGATGCTTATGGCTAAAGAGTTAGGATTTGCAAATCGTCGAACAGTTGCATTAACTCAAAAGCACGTGCGAGCTCGTTTAGCCGATTCGCTTCTCTTTTTAAAAGAGACTTACGGCTACGAAGATGATGGCAAAACAATTCACGCATATTTATCAAGACAAGATATTGCGGGGCTTTCTAACATGACCACCTCCAACGCAATAAGAACTCTCTCAAATTTTGCCACTGAAGGAATTTTAGATATCCGCGGTCGTCGAATAAAAATCCGCGATATTAATAAGCTGAAGAAAATTAGCGATATGGGGTAAAGCAATTGGCAATTAGCAATGAACAATTTGTAGAGACGGAGCATGCTCCGTCTCTACATAACAAACTTAAAAATTAATTACCATACCCATGCCATGAGGTGTGGTGCCAAATTGATATATCACCTGAGAACTTTGATTACGACTATTGTATAAGCTTACAGATTTGCGTATGTTCTTCTTTGAATAGACTTTTAGCACAATACCACCAGCTATTACTCCCGTACCTACACCTACTACTGGAATAATAGGCTCCTCCGGACTGAAAGCATACAAAGCAGTACATACTCCGGTCCATATTAAAATATTACCCCATCTCCTTTGACTTAGCCCTTTTTCATAAAAGTGTAATCCCTCTGTGTTTGTCATCAAGCGTCTAACTTCATTTTTCCAGACAAGTTTTTTATTCAAGAATATTCTTTTCCCATTTGTAGTAAGCACATCTGTGGAGACTTCACTGTACTCTGTTTTTTTGGAAACCATAGGTTGTGTTTTGGGCAGAATAGAAGTGCTTTGTGTTACACCTGATGTTTCTGAACTAAACATATCTTTCATCAATCGTCGAACAACATCAACAATTTCGTTAGAGCCTAATATTGTGCGTGCGGTCTTCTGCTTGTCAATACGCGCAGTAGTAACCTCTATCATCTTACAAGAAATGTAGTAATTGCTAACTCCTAACGAGGAAATGCTTATAACAAAAACATAATTTGCCCCCATACGCATACCCATCTCACTGATTTGAGAATCGTCAACCAGTCCGCTTGTTTGAAACTTGTTTTCCTCCAAAACTTTGCTTATCAGCGAGCGTTCCAGAACGGTATAACCGGCTATATTTACCAAAGCGGCACTAACCTCTTCGCGAACAATGTCCTTAATAGAGCTTGACACGTCTCCAGCAGGGTCAAAAACAGCAACTTTTTTATCTTGTGCCGATACAGCAAGAGTAACCGCAAAGCATAATTGTAATAGCGTAATTATTTGCTTTAACATATCCTTCAAAATTTAGCACAAATGTAATACTTAATCCTCTAAGTAAATGACAAAAATTTAAAAATATTTGTACGGTCCTGAAAATAAGCACTAAAGAAAAGTTATTCAAAATAGTTTAATCACTATCTGAAAAATATTATTACGAGATATTTTGTATATCTTTAGAAAAGTTATTTACAGAAAACATTAGTATGTAAATTGGGATAATTTGTAGCAAAAGAATTCGTAAATAGCAATGTTACTAACAAACAGTAAAAACATCTAAAAATGAAAACTAAATATTTTATCACAATTTTTACCCTGTTTTTATTGAATGTCTCTCAAGGGCAACAAATAGATGTTTCAGGATTGTACTCTAGCAGCACAATCAAACAGTTAAAAAACAACTGGGGTTATGATTTGAAGTATAATCATTTCATTAATAAAAACAGAATTGGATTGTCGTTTAAATACTATTTTTACAACACTGAATATGACAATATTCGCACCTCATTAGTAGATGGGGTTACAAAATATATTGAAGAACAGGAACCTCAAAACAGGAGAATTGCAATAAATCTAATTTACTCATACATATTGGTTGAAAACGAAAAATCCAATTTGTATATAGGCTGTAATGCTGGTATTAATTATTATCGTTTTCGAGGTGTAAATAATAGTATACGAATTACAGATGGATATGTCACTAAAGTTATATATCCGTACGAATACACCAAAAAAACAGACTAGGGTTTGGATTTCTCATTGAGTATGAGATAAATGAGGTGTTTTTAGAAAGATTTTCTACATCAATAACAATTAATCCTGAACTTACAGCATTTGCAAAATGGGGGATGACTGGGGGTTATGCCCCATGGACTGTTGGGTGGTTAAATTTTTCTATAGGATTGAAATATAGATTAATTGACTGGAGGTAAGAGTATAATAGTCTTAAGAAACAACTAAATAATAATTAACGGACTTTAGAAAAAGTTGTTTAATCTCTGAGTAAGTTCAAATATCATAATTTTTTTCACTATTTTAAAATATACTTCTCGTAAGTTTTGTAACTTGCGAGAAGTTTTTTAGCAAACAGAAATACTGAATGAGATTTAATTTAAAGGATTATCTTAAAATATCTGTTCTATATACTTTTGCGTCAGCGTTTCCTGCGCTACTACAACTGTTTGTTCTTCCTATAATTGAAGGTGAGGGCAGGCTAAATGCCATCGACTTTTCACAAATGGCTATTGCCGAATCAATTAGCACATTTGTTGGTACATTTATTCTCTTTTCAATGTCGGGAGCCATTTCGCGGTTTTACTACGACTATCTCGATAATAAAAAAGGGTTAAACGATCTGTTTTCTTCGGTCATTATCGGCATACTATTTAGAGGTCTAATAATTATAGGATTAGCAGTTATTCTTGGTGATTATTTGGCATCTTTTTTTAGTCAAGACAGTCTTAACGAATTTTCGACCTACGGATACGGAGCAATAGTAATTGCTATAAATCGGGCGATAATTGTTGTTACCACTACGCTTTATCGCAATCAAAAACTTGTAACACGTTTTGTGCTCATAAACATAGCATTGGCAATTACCCGAACTGCAGGACAACTGCTTGGAATTTTCTGCTTTGATATGAGTTTTATTGGATACGTAAACGGTGCAGCTATCGGAGGAGGATTCATTTCAGTTATTGTAATTCTTTTAGTGTTTAAAAAGTGTGGTGTTAAGTTTTCACGAGAGTTAGTGGCGCCTTTGACAAAATTCGCATTTCCTTTGTTTGTTTTTGAGCTTGTAAAATGGGGCGTTCTGTTTGCCGACAGGCTCTTTCTCGAAAGCTCACCCGAACAATTGGGTATATACGATAATGCCCAACGCTTTGCTGCCGGTATTTACATAATCTTTCAGGGATTGTATGGTGCTATGCAACCCGATTTTTTCCTATATTTGAAAAAAGGCGTGGAAAATACAATTGCTGACCTTAGACGCTTATCGAACGTATATCTGCTTCAAGCACAACTATCGGCTATTCTTTTAATAATTCCTGTAATAGCTTATATTTATCTCTTCTTTGAAACCTCTTTAACTACATCGGGTACTCTAATTGCCATAATTTTCAGCCAATATATAATTACAGCTCTAAACACCCTGTTTTCAATGCCCATAATATTCTATAAGCGAACAGATATCTTTCTATATATCAACCTTTTAGTTTTAGCTGTAAGTTTAACTATCAACTATTTCTTAATTCCCATACTTGGATATTACGGAGCAATTATTGCTTCATACTGCGCAAATACTCTTCAACTTGCTCTGTTTATATATCTTCAGAATAGAATTGTTAAAATCAAATGGAACTACCACAAAACAGTAACAGTGCCTATGCTGATTGTGAGTTGCGCAATTATTGCCGAATTTATAAAAGTCTACACAAATGCAAACTATGTTGTTGTTGCCATTATATTTGTCGCTGTGGCACTATTAATTATTTGTTTCCTTTATAGAAATGAGATAAAAAATATTATCTTTAGGCTAAAAGATAAACTAATTATACAAAGTAATCGCTAACTTTAAAAAACATATTTAATAACCAGAACAATTTAATAGTAAAACAAATGAGACTAAATATTTTAATTGCAAGTTTGCTAATCATACTCATTAATCAGTCATGTACCGACAACATAGGAATGGCAAGTGGCGGAGGACGTGAAGGCGAGGTTGTTGTTGTCCTTAACGAAGAGTTTCAAGAAGGTGAAGCAGGTAAAATTATCGACCAATATTTGAGGGGTCCATATCTGATCTTGCCACAATACGAGCCACTTTTTAAGCTTTACGTTATCTCTTGGTATTCGTTTTCGGAAACATTTAAAGCATACAGGAATATTGTAAAGGTTGATATTGGTTCTAAATATCAAGAATCGAAAGCATTGTTGCAACAAAATAAAAATCAAACAGTTGTGACTCTAACAGCTCCAACTGTACATGATTTTGTTGAGCTTTTTGAAAAGCACGGCACGCAAATTGTCAATGCATTATCAAAGAGTGAAAGAGAATTTGCAAAAAGGCAAATAAAAAAGGGTGATGAAGTTAATTTACAGAAATACCTAAAAAACAAACATCACGTTGATATGATTATCCCACAAGGATATTCAATAAGAAAAGACACAACAGATTTTGTTTATCTGGCTTTAGAAACGAACGAATTAACATTAGGAATAATGATATATTACTATCCTTATATTGATAAAAAAGCTTTTACGATAGACAATCTGTTGAGCAAGCGCGATTCGATATGTAAAAAACATATTAAAGGTCCTCTTTATCCTGAAAAAATGTCTTATATGACAACATCACGCGATCCATTTACTCCGTTGCTTAAAGAGAGCATGATTGACAATATGTATGTTGCAGAAATCAGGGGTCTTTGGAATGTTACCGATGATTTTATGGGTGGACCATTTTTAAGTACATCACGGGTCGATGAGGAAAGGAACAGGGTTGTAACAGTCGAGGGTTTTGTTTATTATCCAAGTGAAAATAAACGAAAATTTATGCGCTGGTTTGAAGTAATTACCGAGAGCGTTACTTTCCCTAAGAAAGAGACAACGCAATAATATAATTATTTGATTTTTAAATAAATAACATTAAAACAATGAACCAAACAAACATAGCAATATTTGCAAGCGGATCGGGTAGTAATGCTGAAATTTTAGTTAACTACTTCCATTTTAATCCGAGAATAAACGTGTCGTGTATTATTACGAATAACCCTAAGGCTAAAGTCTTGAAACGTGCGGAGAGATTAAATGTAAGAGCTTATGTTGTAGATCCTTCGGAAATGACCCCCGCTGGCAAAATACTCTCTATTTTTGTTGACGAAGACATTAATTTTATTGTTTTAGCCGGATATTTGAAACTAATACCTGAATGGATTGTTAATCGATTCAAAGATAAAATCATAAATATTCATCCTGCACTGTTACCAAAATATGGAGGTAAAGGAATGTATGGAAATCGCATACATGAAGCCGTGATTGCAGCAGGAGAGAAAGAGTCAGGTATCACTATACACGCAATAGACAGAGATTACGACAAAGGAAAAATCTTATTTCAAACCACATGTCCTGTATCACCAGATGATACTCCCGAAACTTTGGCTGCAAAAATCCACAGATTAGAACATCGCCACTACCCCATGGAAATAGAAAAATATATAGGAACGTTGTAGAGACGGAGCATGCTCCGTCTCTACTTTTTGTGCTTTTTCGGCAACGGTATTGGCTCTAACTTACCTTGTTCGAGTTTCACAACAATCTCTTCAATCATACGATCTTTCCCTTTAGGGTCGTAATTGACCTTCAGGGTTTCTCCAAAAATCCGTGCAATCCCTTGCCAAAAAAATGCAGATACCGAACCACGCATTTCCTTTATTATATTATAAGATGTTTTCCCGGTTTCCCTATCAATAAGTTTAACAAGTATTCTACCTTCACTAACTTTCATTTTTACTAATTCGGTTTTATACTCAGCCAGCAAAGCCTTCTCGTACTCCTTAATGTACCTTTTTCTCGCTCTTTCTAAATCCATTTTTGCAATAGTATCATTAATCTCTGCAAGAACCTCTACAGCTAATCGGGCATAGGGGTATACCTTTCTAACTTTCTGGGCAAGAGCGATATACTCTCGAGAAGCGCGGTCATTCCCTAATGTTCTTGTAGGATAAACCACAACAGTTGGTAATGTAATTACTGGCATGGTATCTCCATCTATGACTATAGCTGGGAGCAACCTACCTTTTGGATATTGCTTCACCTGAGGCGGTTGTTGCGCTTGTGCTGAAGAGATACTTATTATAAAGATTAGCGCACAAAAGAGCTTACATTTTTTATTTTTCTTGTCCGTTATCATTTCTGTATGATACTGAATTTATTTCACTAACGTAAACTTATATATGGACAAGTTAGGGGGAATTAAAAAAATGTCAGTGAAATAACAAAATTTACAACTTATCATGCTATTTCACTGACATTTGACATTTAAACTATTTGTTTCGACATCTCTGCGAAATATTTAAAAAAGTATGGTATTGTTTCAATTCCTTTGTAGAAATTAAACAACGGATAGTTTTCGTTTGGCGAGTGTATATTATCAGACTCAAGTCCGAAACCTAAAAGCAGTGATTTTGTACCTAAAGCCTTTTCAAAATGGGCTATAATAGGTATACTTCCACCGCTACGAACAGGAACAGGACGCTTGCCAAAAGTTTTCTCACACGCTTTTTCCGCTGCTTTATATGCATTGATTGAAATCGGGCAAACATATGGGAATCCTCCGTGCATACATTCCACCTCAACTTTAACATATTTAGGCGCATTCTTTTCAAAATAATCTTTCAGAAGCTTTGAAATCTTATCAGGATCTTGATTTGGAACAAGACGAGACGAAAGCTTAGCGTATGCTACAGATGGCAATACTGTTTTACTACCCTCTCCGGTATATCCTCCCCATATTCCGCAAATATCAAATGTGGGTCTAATACCGGTTCTTTCAATAGTTGTATAGCCCTTTTCTCCGTGAATTTCTTTGATGTCCAACGCTTTTTTATACTCGTCGAGATTGAACGGAGCCTTGTTTAGAAGTTCTCTCTCATATTCTGATGCTTCAAGTACATCATCATAAAATCCGGGTACGGTTATTCTGTTGTTTTCATCATGCACGTCAGCAATCAGTTTTGCAAGGATATTTATTGGATTTGCTACAGCTCCGCCAAATATTCCAGAGTGAAGATCACGGTTTGGACCTGTAACTTTAATTTGCCAATAAGCTAAACCTCGCAAACCCACAGTAATTGAAGGGATTTCCTGAGAAATCATACTGGTGTCGCTTACCAAAATAATATCGCTTTTAAGCATATCTTTGTATTCTATACACCATTTTGTTAGTGCAGGCGAACCTATCTCCTCCTCTCCCTCAATCATGAACTTAACGTTACAAGGCAGTTGATTGGTTTTAACCATAAATTCGAATGCTTTTGCGTGCATAAAGCTTTGACCTTTATCGTCATCGGCTCCGCGAGCATATATTTTTCCGTCGCGAACTTCAGGCTCAAATGGAGGAGACTTCCACAACTCTAGGGGATCAACAGGCATTACGTCCATATGACCGTAAACTAAAACTGTTGGAAGTTTTGGGTCTATTATTTTTTCACCATACGTAATTGGGTGACCTTCAGTTTTATACACTTCTGCTTTGTCGGCACCTGCTGCTAACAACTGATTTTTCCACCACTCGGCTGCTTTATACATATCTGGTGAATGTTCAGCAATTGAGCTTATTGACGGAATCCGTATTAACTCAAACAATTCGTCTAAAAAACGTTGTTTGTTTTTCTCGATGTATTCGTTTAATCCTTTCATTTATTTATATTTTAATTTAGTTTTATAAAGCTATTTTACAGCATTAAATATGTAAATTTTTATTGATAATGCTAATAAACACCTATTTTTGATTTGGCTGGTGGCTTGTAATCGCCAGAAAACATTATACTGAGCTGCAACCCAAATATAGAAAAATGTTCACTAATAGCCAAGTAAAGCCCTATTCCAACACCAATATCGTATATCGGCTTCAAATGATAGTGACCTTGCAGATACAATCCCGGTCCCAAGCGTCTATAGTAAGCCGTGTCTCCCACTAATTGTCGTCCTGTAACCAACGATAAACCAGCATATCCTCCTAAATTATGTCTCAAAATAGCATATCTTGTCCCCACTCCTGCATGAAAATGATGAGAGCGCTGAAAAGAGCGATATAATTTGAGTTTCTTCCCTTCAAGAAAAAAGTAATCGGTTGAAACTAAGTATCCTGCATTAAAATGGAGGTATTCATATTTTGCTCGAAAATGAAGATCTGCTGAAAAGTTCTGCTCAGGCTTCATTGTATTGAAATTCAGCGCGTAACCAGCATTTAAGGTTAAATATGGCGAGTATGGTCGGAAATAATCTTCATCATAGTAAAAATCTTTACGTGGGTTAAACTCTTCTTGTTGTGCCACACTTTGCAATGAAGCAAAAAGAGCCGTTATAAAACAGACTATTTTGATTATTCGTGTCATAATAAGAAAGTTTTTACGTAATTTTAATTTTACTCCTTCTGTTTGCTATATGTTTCTGCAGCAATCTTCAACTCTTTGAACCACTCTTTGCCGTACGCTCTTGTTAATGGTTGCTCTAAAAACATAAATAACGGTGTTCCAAGTTTTTCACCTTTTTCACATGCTGACTTGCAAATACCATTTCTCTCATAATTAACGGCATCATACTCCTCATATTTTGTTATTCGCACAGGATATAAATGGCAACTAACCGGTTTCAAAAAGTCAATTTTGTTTTCATGAAACGCTTTTTCAAATGCGCACATTGTTATCCCTTCCGGGTTTTTAAATGTGTAAGCACATTCATTATTATTAATCAGAGGTGTAACACAGTCTCCGTCTTCATCAAATATATACCACCCTTGAGAATCAACAGCTTCAATCCCTTCGGGCGTCATGTACTCACGAACTATTGGATACAACTCTTCTAATATATTTTGCTCTTCGTTAGTTATAGGAGCCCCAGAATCTCCTATCACACAACAAGCTCCTTTACAGACATTTAAATCACAAACAAATTTTTTCTCAATTAAATCTAAACTAACAAGAGTCTTTTGAATCTCTAACATAATTATCTCCTCGGTCATATTTAAACTAAAACTTCTCCTGTCATTACTTTCGGAATGGGTAAATTCATTATTTTGCAAATTGTTGGTGCCAAATCTGCTAAAATTCCGTTTTTTATCGATTTGTATCTGTCTGACACCAAGATACATGGAACGGGGTTTAATGAGTGTGCTGTGTTGGGAGAACCATCGATGTTTATTGCATTGTCGGCATTTCCGTGGTCGGCTATAATCAAAACTTCATAGCCTTTGTTGCAAGCTGCCTTTACAACATCACCAATACATGTATCAACAGTCCTGACAGCTCTTTCTATAGCTTGATAAACCCCTGTATGACCCACCATATCGCCATTTGCAAAGTTAAGGCAAATAAAATCTAAGTCCCCTTTGTTAATCTCTTCGATTACAGCATCGCGCACCTCGAAAGCACTCATTTCGGGCTTTAAATCGTATGTTGCAACCTTGGGAGAGTTGATAAGAACGCGCCTTTCACCCTCAAACACCTCTTCCCTGCCTCCGCTAAAGAAAAATGTAACATGTGCATACTTTTCAGTCTCGGCAATTCTAAGTTGTTTCAACCCTGCTTTAGAGACCACCTCGCCAAGGGTATCGTTTAAGTTCTCTTTATCGTAAACAACGTGAATATTTTTTAACGTATCGTCGTAACGCGTCATTGTAAGATAATACAATGGCATGGTTTTCATTCCAAACTCTGGCATATCCTTTTGCGTTAAGACCACTGTCATTTCGCGCAAACGGTCAGTTCTAAAATTGAAACAAAAAACAACATCTCCCTCAGCAATAGTCGCTATTGGAGTGCCGTCCGGATTTGTTATAATGCTTGGTTTAATAAACTCATCAGTAATATTCTGAGCGTAAGACGCTTCTATTGCTTCAATTGCTGACTTGAAAAACAATCCCTTACCATACACCATTCCGTCATAAGCCTCTTTAATGCGTTCCCAGCGTTTGTCGCGGTCCATTGCGTAATATCGTCCCATAACCGAAGCGATTTTGCCAGCTGATGTTTTCAAATGCTTCTCTAACTGGCGGATAAATACCAAACCACTTCTCGGATCGGTATCGCGTCCATCGGTAAATGCGTGTATATAAGCCTTTTCGATGCCGTAATCTTTAGCCATATCGCATAGCTTATATAGGTGTTTATCAAGTGAATGAACTCCTCCATCGCTAACCAATCCCAAAAAATGAATTGCCTTGTTGTTAGATTTTGCATAACTGTATGCTTGTTTCAAAACATCGTTCTCTGTTATTGAATTATCGGCAATGGCTTTGTTGATTTTAACCAAATCCTGATAAACAACTCTTCCCGCTCCTATGTTGAGGTGTCCGACTTCAGAGTTTCCCATTTGTCCATCGGGCAAGCCAACATATTCGCCTGATGTAAGCAGTTGTGAATGAGGATATTTACTAACAAGATAATCCAAATTTGGGGTTGGAGTACTTGCAATAACGTCCGATTTTGAACCGTCTCCGATTCCCCAGCCGTCAAGTATTGCTAAAAGTACTTTTTGTCTCATATAGTTTACTTAGATATGCTAAAAATAATATTACAACTTTAGGTGGCAAAGGTATAAAAAATCCCTGTTTTTAGCTTTGATTTTAGCTGCATGTTTTCAATGTCTGTCACGCTTTGTTTTAGTCGGCTATAAACAGACTATATTAACGATTTAACACGTAAAAACGTATAAATATCAAAACATATTGACATGTTAATAATAAATACGAATAAATACCAAAAAGATATATTATATTTGTAGTCGTACTGTTTTGAATTGATAATAAAAAGATGCACAGCCTTTTAGCAAAATATTTAACAAGCATATTACACAAGGAGACATGTGTAATTTTGCCTGATTTTGGTGGCTTTGTATCAAACTACACATCGGCAGAAATTGATTTACACACCGATTTTTTTACTCCCCCATCACTCACAATAGCCTTCAATCAGTCGCTAACACACAATGATGGTCTTTTAATACAAGAGATTGCAAAGCAAGATAACGTTACATTAGAAGAGGCAGAAAACAGAGCGCAAAAATTAATAACTCTTTTACGCAAAGATATTTACACCAATGGCAGAGCAGATCTTGAGGGGTTAGGATTACTCTATTTAGATAAAGATTATTCCATAAAATTCAAGGTTGCAATAAAAGCCAATCTTTTGCCTCAATCGTACGGACTTAAAAGTTTCCGTTTTTCTTCGATAAAAAACAGAAGACAGTTACAATCCTTTGAAAATGAATATATGAAAGAGCCAACAGTAAAGAAAAGAACACTTGTGATAACGACAGCAGCTGCAAGCGTTATTATACTTTTGGGGCTAACTCTTTTCGTTAATCACAAAATGAATCAGGAGTCAACAGTAAAAGCTTCGTTAAGCGACGTTACAAGCTTAAATATAGACTCAGCGTTAGAAGCTGAAGCCACAATTGATACCAAAACCGGAGTTGAAATTGAGACTGAAATAAAAAGAAGAAAGCCTTTGATTGATGAATCGAGCACAAGAAAAAGTCACGCTCTTCACTACAATGAAGCTCATAGTCAGGATGAATATCATATTATAGCCGGAAGTTTTTCAAATATCGAAAGTGCAAAGAGATATGGAAAAACCCTTGAAGATGAAGGATATAGTCCCTCATACATAACCGATGGCGATAAAGTAAGGATCTCTATTTACTCTTATGATGAGAAATATGAAGCCCTAAAACAACTTGACTTTCTACGAGCAACCAAAGACAGAGCCGTTTGGATGCTCAAGAAGACAAAAGAGGAATAAATAAATTTACACACCGCATTTACTTATGACAAAAACCAAAGTAGCCCTTATTTATGGTGGCTTTTCGCGTGAAAAAGAGATATCAGAAAATAGCGCAAAATGTATTAAATCCACATTAGACCCAAAGAAATACGAAGTTTACCCCATTTTAATTGATAAAAACGGATGGTTTTACAAATCTGAAACTGAATCCAACAAAATAAATAAAACCGACTTTAGTTTTACCGTAAACTCAAAAAAAGTTGTTCCCGATGTCGCTTATATAATTATTCATGGCACGCCCGGAGAGAACGGAATTTTACAAAGCTATCTCGATTTACTGAATATCCCATACACAACTTGCAACGCGTTTACGTCAGCATTGACATTTAACAAAGCTGCAACAAAATATTTTCTCTCGCAGCACAACATAAAAACAGCACCCTCAATTTTGCTACGAAAAAACGATATTATTAGCACCAAAACGATAATAGAAGGACTTGGATTGCCTATGTTTGTCAAGCCAAATAATGGCGGAAGTAGCTTTGGAGCAACAAAAGTTAAAAAATCGGAAGAGCTTTTAATAGCAATAGAAAACGCATTTAACGAAGATCACGAAGTTATTATTGAAACGTATATTCCTGCTACCGAGCTAACTTGCGGTGTAATGAAAGTGTGTGGAAAAGAGTATCTCTTTTCTCCCACCGAAATCGTTCCGAAAAAAGAGATGAACAAAGAGTTTTTCGACTACGAAGCAAAATACAAGGGGTTGGCTGAGGAGATCACTCCTGCAAGAATCAGCAAAGAATTAACCGCAGAAATTCAGTCGCTTAGCTCAAAAATTTACGATATTTTAGGCTGCAACGGCGTGGTTCGCATTGATTACTTATATAGCGACAACACTCTTTACTTTATGGAGATAAACACGGTACCCGGCATGAGCGAACAGAGCATAATCCCACAACAAGCAAGCTATTATGGAATGAGCTTAAACGAACTTAACGATATGCTTATTGAAGATGCGCTTAATAGAAGGTAAAAGGTACAAGGAGCAAGGTACAAGAAACAAGGCGGCACACTCGGTCGTTGAGCTTGTCGAAGCGGTACACTAAGCCTGTCGAAATACTACACTCAGCGCATCACATTACTAATTGCTGCCCCCCTACTTTCAACTTTTACCTTGTACCTTTTAACTAAATTGTTAATTGCCCTGTTTGACGTACTTGTCATACAAGAGCTTTGCTTCTTCGTCACCCATCTCAGCTGCCCTTTTTAAATCAGCCGCACCCTCGGTTTTATTATCCATATTCATATAACATACACCTCGTACCATATAGGCTTCACTGTGATTCGGCTCAAGTTCAATGGCTTTATCAAGATCACGGATAGCTCTTTTCCACTTCTCCATGTCTTTGTAGTTTACACCACGGTTGTAATAAGCGTTTGCATATTCAGGCTCGCGCTTTATAGCCAAATTAAAATCTTTCTCAGCCGATGGATAGTTACCAGCTAAATTTTTGAACATAGCACGTTGGTAGTAAATACGTTTATACGAAGGTCTAAGCCTTTCGGCTTTGTCGTATGCTTCAACAGCCATATCATACTCGCCAATTCTGCCAAGGCTTGTACCTAAAGCTACAAATGCCTCAAAATCAGTATTGTCAATATCAACAAGTTCCTGAAAAACTTCAACCGCCTCTGCATGACGATCCAAATTCTGCAGCGTTATCCCTTTATTGAATAAAAAAGTTGTGTTTCCGGGAGCAATGTTTGCAGCCTTCCCGTAAAAAAAGAGTGCCTTTTCGTAATCTTTCTGCTGTTCGAACATTAGGCCTCGCTCATTAAAATAGTTTGCATTTGCACCACTCAAATTGATATCTGTAATAAGTGATACTAAATTATTACCCTGGGCTACAACCGCATCGTCCTGAGCAACTACCTGAGCTGCAATAAATGCAAGGACAAACAAAAATGTTATTCGTTTCATACGTTTATAATTTTTTGGTTTAATAGTTGTAAAAAACCCCTTTATATAGAAAACAATATTATATCGTTAATGTTCACGGAAACAGACTACTAATTTACATATATTTGCCTAATTATCAAGATAAATTACTTTAAATTAAAGTAAAAACAGAACTGTTGATTTAAGAGTTAAAATTGGTATAATAACTCTTTTACCAATATCTTTGTGCCAAAATAAAAACACTATGTCAACACAATCAAATGTTAAAGTTGTTACCACACATGTTCTTACAGCTATGAAGATGCGTGGTGAGAAGATATCTATGCTAACTGCATACGATTACTCAATGGCTAAAATCATTGATCTTGCAGGAATTGATGTTGTTCTTGTTGGCGACTCGGCAAGTAACGTAATGGCAGGACACCAAAGCACTTTACCTATCACGTTGGATCAGATGATTTATCACGCACAATCGGTTGTACGTGGTGTCGAGAGAGCTTTGGTAGTGGTAGATTTACCTTTTGGGACATATCAGGGAAACAGCAAAGAGGCGTTAAACTCTGCTGTACGCATAATGAAAGAGACTGGTGCTCAAGCAATTAAAATAGAGGGAGGAAGCGAGATTTTAGAATCTGTTAACCGAATTTTATCAGCAGGTATTCCTGTAATGGGACATTTGGGGCTTACACCACAATCTATCCATAAATTTGGCACATACGTAGTTAGAGCACGTGAAGAAGAGGAGGCAAACAAACTACTCGATGACGCACTTTTATTAGAAAAAGCAGGTTGCTTTGGAATTGTATTGGAAAAAATTCCGGCGTTGTTAGCTAAACAAGTTGCTGAAAACGCAAAGATTCCAATAATTGGAATTGGCGCAGGAAAACATGTTGACGGACAGGTACTTGTAATCCACGATATGTTGGGGATTAATCAGGATTTTTCTCCACGCTTTCTTAGAAGATACCACAACCTTTACGCAGAGATGACAGGCTCGGTAAAAGCATATATCAAAGACGTTAAAAGTCAAGATTTCCCAAACGATAGCGAACAATATTAATGACAAGAGAGAAGCAGAGCCTGCAGGTTTTATTCGAAGACAACCATCTTATAGCCGTCAATAAGCCTGTAGGCGTTCCTGTACAAGGCGATATAACTGGCGACACACCACTTATTGACGTTGTATCGGAGTATATTAAAGTTAAATACGAAAAACCCGGCAATGTTTATATCGGTTTAGTTCACAGAGTTGACAGACCCGTTAGCGGTGTAGTGCTTTTTGCAAAGACATCGAAAGCTCTGGCGCGGATGAACGAGGTTTTTCAATCACGTCAGGTTAAGAAGACCTATCTTGCAATTGTTGCTGAGGCTCCCAAAGAGATTAAAGGCACTCTGGAGCACTACCTTGTCAAAGACACCGAGAAAAATAAATCATTTGCCTACAACAAATCGGGCAAAGGCGCAAAAAAAGCGGTGCTATCATACGAACTCATTGGACGTTCGCAAAACTACTCACTGCTGAAAATTGACCTTGAAACCGGAAGACACCACCAAATACGATGTCAGTTAGCTAAAATTGGCTCGCCAATCAAGGGAGACCTAAAATATGGCTCGCCACGCTCAAATCCAAACGGTGGCATAAGCTTGCATGCGTATAAGCTTGAATTTGAGCACCCTGTGAAAAAATCTACCGTTGTAATTAAGGCTCCGCTCCCAACTGATGATGTGCTTTGGAGGGAATTTAAAAATCTTGCAGAAAGCAATTAGCAATTATCAATGTGCAATTAACAATTTTCAATCCAGAAGAGATGAAATTATTATAACCCACGAAAATCTTGAAAGCATTCAAAACGGAACTGACACTATGAATACTTTTCTTTTGTTAACAACTGACAATTACACGCCAGACGAGATAGAAGAAAAACGCAAGCAACTTCTTGAATATTGCAAATTAGACACTTTGGCAATGGTGAGGATTTTTCAGAAATTAAAGGATTGTATATAATTCAAGCATCTAAAGATGTATTAATCCCCTTAATTTTCAAACAAAATTGTAAAAAAATCAATAAATTTGTAACAATATAGAAGTTTTTTTGCAATAACAGTAAAACATTCGCAAATGCAAATATTTTTAACTAAAGATATTTGTTATATCGTGCTGATTTGTAAAGATTTGAAAAAACAAAGAAAATCAAACAGAAAACCATATGCGATTGTTTTTATATTTGTTTCGTAAATTATCCATCAGCAACAAGTGTAAAGACAGACAACCAAACAGATAGGATAACGATAAAATTAAAATAAAAAAGGATTTAGCTTTTTGACAGGACAGTGCAAATTTGATGGAAATTTATTTTGTTTTTTTCTTCCCACCCACAAAAAAGAAGAAAGAAACCCCACCCAAATTGCTTACGCACTCGTGCTAAATTGTTACTTTTGAACTTAAAAATTAGTTGATTTATATACATGGCAAATAAAATATCACTTTCGCGATTAGAAACATTTCTTTTTGAAGCATGCGACATATTGCGTGGTAATATGGATGCTTCCGAATATAAGGAATATATCATTTCGATGTTGTTTCTAAAGCGTGTAAATGACCAGTTCGAAGTACATCGCGACGAGCGTAAAAAGGTACTTACTGAAGAACGTGGAATAAGCGATCCCGAAACACTTTATGAAGAAATAGAGAGGGAAAATGCACCGCAATACGACTTCTTTGTTCCGCTTGCTGCTCGCTGGAGGCAACTTGACGGCGACCCTGATTCTTTCATCGATAAAGATGACAAACAGCAACCATATAACTATATTAAAGACCTTACCGAAGAGATTGGCGACCACCTGAATAAGGCATTGGCAGCATTGCAAGATGCGAACCTTGACAAATTGGATGGCGTATTTAATCAGGACAATATCAACTTCAACAAGACATTCGGTAAAAACAACAAGCAAATCAGCGATGAGGATTTACGCAGGCTTATTCAGCATTTCAATAAAATGAATTTGCGGGATGACAACCTGGAATTTCCCGACCTGATGGGTGCAGCTTATGAATATCTGATAAAACATTTTGCCGATAGTGCCGGTAAAAAAGCGGGTGAGTTTTACACGCCAAACGATATTGTACGATTACTGGTAAATATACTTGAACCCGGTCCCGATGCCGAAATTTACGACCCGACCGTAGGTAGCGGAGGTATGCTGATTGAATGTAAAAACTATGTAGAAAACCGCTACGGAACAGCTCGAAATATTTCACTGTACGGACAGGAAAAAAGCGGTACTGTTTGGGGATTGTGTAAAATGAATATGCTGTTTCACAATATTTTCGACAGTAAAATTCTGAATGGCGACACTTTGCTCAATCCTTTACATACCGAAAACGGGGAACTTAAAACATTTGATATTGTAATTGCCAATCCGCCTTTCTCGCAGGATTACACCACCACAAACATGAAATACAAAGAACGCTTTAACTTTTGGATGCCCACGAAAGATAAAGCCGACTTTATGTTTGTTCAACATATGGTTGCCTCGCTGAATAATGCAGGACGTATGGCAGTGGTAATGCCACACGGAGTTTTGTACCGTGGCGGAGAAGAAAAGAAATTCAGAGAGTGGCTAGTAAATCGAGGCTATCTGGAAGCTATTATCGGTATGCCACCAGCTCTGTTTTACGGCACCGGAATTGGCGCATGTATATTGGTGATTAACAAAGCCGACGCATATAAACGCGACCACGTTCTTTTTATAAATGCCGACAGGGAATACAAGGAAGGTAAAAATCAAAACAAATTGCGTCCCGAAGATATCGAAAAAATTACCTATACATATAAGCATAAAATCGAAACACCGAAATACAGCAAACTGGTTGCCACGAGCAGAGCAATTGATGAGACAAACAATCTTGAAAATGAAGATTTCAACTTCAATATTCGTCGTTTTGTGGATAATGCTCCACCGCCCGAACCACAAGATGTTTATGCACATCTTCATGGAGGTATTCCCGAAAACGAGGTAAAAGCACTGAAAGTCTGGTTCGATTGTTACAGTCCGTTGCAAGAAAGGTTATTTGAGCCGTTAAAAGAGGAGTATTTAAAATTTAAAGAAAACATTGCCAGAACAGAAGTGATAAAAACACTCTTTGATGAAAGCGAAGAGATAAAGGAAGCACATGCTCAATACGAAAATGCCATTAATGATTGGTGGAAATCGCAAACTTCTGTAATTGAGCAATTACCGAAAGGAGAAACCAATATTTTCGATCTCTATAATGACTTTTCAGAAACACTGACAAAGAAGCTTATCTCGCTGCCTATTCTCGACAGTTTTAAAAGTCGTGGTTCCTTCGCTGCTTTCTGGAGTACTATTTCAAACGACATTAAAAGCGTGATTGCCAGCGGATGGAATGCCGAACTGATTCCCGATGATGAAATTCTGCAAAGTCAGTTTCCTGAAGTCTTGATAGAGCTAAAAGAGAATGAAAACCGCCGAGATGAGATTCAGGCTATGTTTGACGAGGTAAACGAACTGGAAGAGGATGCCTGGAATGAAGATGATTACGAAGTGTGGCGGACAAAGGAGTTAAAAGAGCATAAAGATGCCATTAAAGAACTGAGAGGAGAACGCCGTGAGGCAGACAAAGAGTATAAAGACTTACAAAAACGCATTAAAGCCAACGAGAGAGCACTGAAAAAGCAACCCGAATTGGCGAGCGAAATAGCTAAACTGCAAAAAGAGGCTGAAAAGCAACAAGCCGAAGTAGAACGACTGGATGCCACAATTGCTACAGACGAAAGCCGTATAGCTAAGCACAACGAACTGGAAGAAGAACTAAAACTGTGCAGACGCAAAATTAAAGAGATAAAAGACCACAAACTGGTATTAGTTGACCAAGCACGCCTGAATATAACAGACGAAGAAGCCAAAGAGTTAATCTTAAAACGCTGGCTGAAAACTTTACAAGATACGGTAAATAGTCATTTACAAGCACATCAACGTGAGCTGTTACAGGCTGTGGAAAATATTTGGGGTAAATATACCATAACATTAAAAAGCATTATTAAAGATAGAGAAATTGATACTAATTTATTTAATGCTTATTTGTTGGAGTTAGGTTATGTGTAGTAAGCGTAAATATACAATAATAGAATGTTGCGATATCCTCAATAATTTGAGAATTCCTATTAATGATGAAATACGTCAAACCATGCAAGGTAATATTCCTTACTATGGAGCAAACGGTGTTCAAGGCTATATTGATAAATATATATTTGACGAAGATTTAATTCTCCTAGCAGAAGATGGTGGGAATTTTGAAGAATATCATACAAAACCAATTGCGTATAAAATTAGTGGTAAGAGTTGGGTAAATAATCACGCACATATTCTAAGAGCAAAACAGGATTTCAATCAAAATTATATTTTCTATTCTCTTGTTCACAAAAACATTACAAAATATTTAAATTCTGGGACAAGAAGTAAACTGAATAGGTCTGAACTTGAAAAAATAGAAATAGATTTTCCTGAAACTAAAGGCGAAGAAGATAAAATCGCTGATATCTTATCCACCTGCGATGCCGTAATTGAGAAAACGCAAGCTGCCATAGCCAAATATAAACTTATAAAACAGGGCATGCTACATGATCTGTTTACACGCGGCATTGATATTCAAACCGGCAAACTTCGTCCACGCTATAAAGATGCACCGGAACTGTATAAGGAGAGTAAATTAGGATGGATTCCGAAGGAGTGGGAATGTGAGATGCTAAGTTCAGTCATTGAAATTATCAGTGGAGGAACTCCTTCAACTCAGATAAAAGAATATTGGGGTGGAGAAATTCCGTGGTTGTCTGTTGATGATTTTAATACAGGAAACAGATATGCATCCAAAGCAGCAAAGAAAATAACAGAGGAAGGATTAAAAAATTCCGCAACTAACATGCTTTTGCCAGGAATGTTGATTATTTCAGCTAGAGGAACTGTTGGAGTAATTGCTCAAATGAAAGCACCAATGGCATTTAATCAATCTTGTTATGGTTTAAATACAGTCAATGAATACTTAAGCAATGATTTTCTTTATTACTATCAAACATTTTTTATTCGATTCATAGGCTTTAAATCCTATGGGAGTGTATTTGATGTAATTACTAAAAGCTCTTTTGATGAAGTGTTTATACCTATAAATAAAAAATCTGATGAACAAAGAATGATTGTAGAAAAATTGACAGCAATAGACACTAATCTTCAATCCGAACAATCCTATCTTGAAAAGATGCAGCAATTAAAAAAGGGCTTAATGGAAGATTTGCTGAGTGGTAAGAAGAGAGTGAAAGTATAAATTTAAAATAATTAATCATGGCAGAATATATCAACGTTGAAAAACCGTTTCTCGATAAACTTCGCCAGTTATATTGGCAGGTGATTGACCAAGGCATTGGCGTTCCGCAGGATCCCGCGAAAAGTTTAAGGGATAACTTTAAGCAGGTATTGCTGCCGCAGGTTTTTAAAGATAGCATTAAGGCTATCAATAAAACAGATGACGGCAGAGAATGGCTTACCGATAAGCAACTGGAGGATATTCTATTTGAAATCCAGAACTTCCAGGGAGTAACTCTGCACGAAGCTAACAAAGCCATTCATCGCCTTTTATTGAAAGGAACAACTGTAAGCAAAAACGAACTTACAGGAGAGGTGAGTCCTACTGTTCGCTTAGTTGATTTCAAGAATTGGGATAAAAACAGTTTTATTGCCATAAATCAGTTCCGCTTGCTCACACCCGGAGCGAGTCGTCAGGGAATTATTCCCGATATTGTTCTGTTTTTGAATGGTTTGCCGCTCGTAGTGGTGGAGGCTAAAGATTTTGATGTAGCCGAACCATTGAGCGAAGCCTATTTGCAGATAACCCGTTACGCCAATACTCGCGAAGACGACTATGGAATACCGGAGGGAGAAGAGAGGCTGTTTCATTATAATCTGTTCAGCATTATCACACATGGCAAGGAGGCACGTGTAGGCACAATAAGTGCCGAATTTGATTTTTACAACAATTGGGTTGATATTTTCCCGGAGGAGTACAAAGTTGTTCAGTTTCCGCCCAATGAAGAACGACAGGAAGTGCTGATTCACGGAATGCTTAATAAGGAAATTCTTGTTGATATTCTGAAAAATTTCACGCTGTTTATAGAGATTAAGAAAGGTGTTGAAGTGAAAATTGTTTCACGGTATAATCAATATCGGGCTGTCGGTAAAATTATCCAAAACTTGCGTGAAGGCACAACTCCATATGAAAAAGGAGGGGTGGTTTGGCATACACAAGGTAGTGGTAAGAGTTTAACAATGGTATTTCTTATCCGCAAACTACGTAGTACAGATGATTTGAAAGATTTGAAAATTATTTCAATTGTCGATCGTATCGATTTGGAAGATCAATTGTCAGACACCTTAAAATATTCCAACGAATCGCTCTCAATTATAAACAGCAGAGCCGATTTGAAATTGTTAAGCGATGATACTACCGATTTGAATCTTGTAATGATGCACAAGTTTTTGGCAGATAATAATGTTTCTGCACAATCGTTAATTGATGCCGGTATTGTACCGAAATTTGAAAAGTTTGAAACCATTAATAATAGTGACAAAATTTTGTTGTTGATTGACGAAGCGCATCGCACACAAGGCGGCGATATGGGCGATAATCTATTTAGCGCATTCCCTAATGCTACCCGAATTGGTTTTACAGGAACTCCCTTGATTACCGAACGACACGAAATTAAAACACACGAACGCTTTGGTGGCAGACTAAATGAAGATGGCGAACCATGGATTGATACTTACAAATTTGATAAAGCAATTGAGGATCGTACAACGGTTGAGATAAAATATATCGGCAAAGTTTCAAAAGACAAGATAGACGACAAAGAGCTGTTTGATGCTGAGTTTGAGGATATGTTCAAACAAAGAACTCAAGAGGAAAGAGAAGAAATTCAAAGGCGTTACGGCTCTTTTATTGCCTATCTCG
>JAAYQU010000020.1 GCA_012519055.1 Bacteroidales bacterium
ACACTTCAAAATCAAGAGGTTAATTTACGGATTAGTTTGATTGACCAAAGCGGCAATACCGTATATTACTCTGAAACACAAAACAGTACTACCAACAATCTTGGTATAGTTAACTTAATAGTAGGGCAAGGCACTACACTGTCCGGCGATTTCTCTACTATACCCTGGAACAATGCAACAGTTCTGATAAAGATTGAACTAAAAGTAGGTAGTAGCTATGTTACTATGGGAACATCTCCCATTATGTCTGTTCCGTATGCAATGTATGCAGTAACGGGCAACCAAGGACCTGAAGGACCTGCCGGACCAACTGGACCGCAAGGACCTGCCGGACCACAAGGCAATACCGGACCTACAGGACCACAAGGAAATCCAGGACCTACGGGACCTACAGGACCTGCTGGACCACAAGGTGTGTCTATACAGTGGTTAGGCTCATTTGCCTCTCATCCTTCAAACCCTACATTAAACCAAGCTTACTATAATACAACACAAAAGAAATCGTTTGTTTACAATGGTACGTCATGGCAAATGATTACTCAAGATGGACAAGACGCGATTAACGCTGTTACAGGAACAGGAACTGCAGGAAAAATAGCCGTTTGGTCCGGTCAAACAGAGCTTACAAACTTAGAATCATTTAACTTCAACAATAATGTAGAGGTAAATAGTGACCCTAACGCTGCCGATGATGCACCAATATTTGAAGTAAAAAATAAATTGGGACAAGTGGTATTCGGTGTATATCAATCAGGTGTACGAGTAAATGTTGACGATACCAACAATGCTATGGCTGGGAAAGGCGGATTTGCAATTGGTGGACTCTCATCATACAAAAACAATGACAATAAGTTCTTTAGAGTTACACCCGACAGCGTAAGAGTGCTATTGCGTGAAAACCAAGGTAAAGCAGCAAAAGGAGGGTTTGCTATTGGTGGACTCTCTTCAGGTAAAGCAGCACCACAAGACCTGTCTTTCATAGACCGTGATAGCGCACGTATTTATATAAATACTGATTCAACCAAAGCAGCTAAAGGCGGATTTGCAATCGGTGGACTCTCTTCAGGTAAAGGGCTTCCAGTAAAAAACATCTTTGTTGCAACAGCTGATAGCACACGTGTTTACGTAAATGCCGATAATAGCAAGGCTGGCAAAGGCGGGTTCGCCATAGGTGGAGTTTCAGCATGGAAAGGCGGAGAAATAAAAGATATATTTCATGCCACAGTTGACAGCACAAAAATTTACGTTAGTGAAGAGACAGGAGGCACAGGCAAAGGACGCTTTTCAGTTGGCGGACGCTCTACTACAAAAGGCAATGGAAAAAACTTTTTTGATGTAAACACAGCCACAACAGCCGAAACCATAACCAACCAAAACCGAATATTGTGGTACCCACAAAAAAACGCCTTTATGACAGGACGCCTTAACGTTGCAAGTGCCGACCAAGTTGGCGAGAACTCATTCGCAAGTGGCTACGAAAGTAAGGCAAAGGGTAACTACTCACAAGCAATGGGCTATAAAGCACAATCATTAGGCTTAAACTCTACCGCTATTGGCAACGAAGCTAAGGCAACTAACACAAACTCATTTGCTCTTGGAGAAAAAGCAATTGCTCAAGGAGTAGAAAGCTATGCCTTTGGGCGTGAAGCTTATGCCTCCGGAGATAAAGGCTTTGCTTTTGGAAGTGGGTCTAAAGCCGCGGGCATCAATAGCTTTGCCTTTGGAAGCGCAGCACCAGCAGGCAGTGGCGGGGGTTATAGTTGGGATGAAGCAGGTGCGCCAGAAGCAACAGGATTCTATTCATTTGCCTTCGGTAACGGAACCAAAGCTCAAGGCAAAAGCAGCACATCAATCGGATTTAAAAGTGTAGCATCTAGTGATTTTGCGTTAGCAATGGGCTTTGAAGACACAGCAGGTGGACAATGGAGCACTGCTATTGGTTTTAGAGCCACCACCAACGGATATTGGAGTACAGCAATGGGTTCTTTTGTCAATGCCAACTCTTTTGGAAGCACCGCAATAGGTCATCAGGTCACAGCTAGCGGATATACAAGCACCGCTATAGGAACACTTTCCAAAGCAAGCGGAACTTATAGTACTGCGATAGGTGTATCAGCTACAGCAAGCGGACCTCTTAGTACAGCAATGGGTAGTTCAACCACAGCAAGTGGATATCTTAGCACCGCGATTGGACATGAAACCACCGCAAGCGGAGTCTATAGCACTACAATGGGATATAAAACCACAGCAAGTGATTCTTCAAGCACTGCAATGGGACATCAAACTGCAGCAATAGGACGGTATAGCACAGCAATGGGATATAAAAGCACAGCAAGCGGAACTTATAGCACTGCAATGAATTACCAAACCACAGCAAGCGGAAATTATAGTAGCACTGCAATGGGTTACCAAACCACAGCAAGCGGAAATTATGGCAGCACTGCAATGGGCAATAATACTAAGGCAAGCGGAACAGCCAGCACTGCAATGGGTCGTTCTATTGAAGCACAAGGAATCTACTCCTTTGGTATAGGATTAAATTATAGCTCAACGCCTCCTGTAATTACTGACCACTACACCATGGCAATAATGAGTGGCTATGTGGGTATTAACACGGTAACCCCAAGTCCTTGGAGACTTAGAGTAAATGGTACAGCAGGAGGAACACAAGCATGGCAAACCTACAGCGACAAACGCCTAAAAACCAATATTAAACCCCTAAAGGGAGCACTGCAAAGCGTGCTTAATTTGCAAGGTGTAACTTTTAACTGGAAAGATGAAACCGACCACCGCCCTGGACAAAACATTGGCTTTATAGCACAAGATGTGCTTGAGATTTTACCACAGGTAGTGAGTGGTGGAGGAAAAGATGAACACGGCAAAGAAATTTACTATAGCATTGAGTACGCTACACTAACCCCAGTGCTAGTGGAAGCAATAAAAGAGCTAAATGCCGTAAACAAAGAGCAACAAGAACTAATAAACAAACTTATTGAAGAGCTAAAGTCTGTCAAAGAACAGATAAAAACTAAATAACTATTTTCACTTTTTCTATATAAGTTGGAAACGCTTTTCGGGATGAATATCCTTGAAAAGCGTTTTTTCATTGGTCTCTGAGCTTCTCAAAGTGGACTTCTAGGATACTTAATAAACTTTTAACTCAAAATCTGTGTGCTCCGTGTTCCAAATACTTTCAACTTTTCTCTTGTGCCTTGCTCCCTTTACCAAATATGTTAAAGTTCTCTTAAAAAGTTCCAATTCTAAGCTTTACCTATTATTTTTGTCTTTTCAAACAATTTAATAGTGTTATGGACATAATCGTTAAAAACTTAACAAAGACTTATGGGCCACAAAAAGCAGTTGACAATATTTCGTTCCATTTGAAGCAGGGCGAGATATTAGGTTTTCTTGGACCCAACGGCGCAGGAAAAACAACTACCATGAAAGCCATAAGTTGTTTTATTGCACCCACGGCAGGAGAAATCACAGTGGGCGGATACTCCGTAAGAGAGAATCCCGACAAAGTAAAATCGATGCTTGGATATTTGCCCGAAAGCAACCCTTTATACACAGATATGTGTGTAATTGACTACCTGAAATATGTTGCTAACATGCAAAATGTTCCTAAAGAGAAGATACGCCAACGAATAGCAGAGATGATTAACGTTTGCGGACTCGAAACCGAAAAGCATAAGGTAATTAACGAACTTTCAAAAGGATTTCGTCAGCGCGTTGGCTTGGCACAAGCACTAATTCATGACCCGGAAGTGTTGATTTTAGATGAACCCACATCCGGACTTGACCCAAACCAAATCATCGAGATACGCGAGTTGATTAAACGTATCGGGCGTGAAAAGACAGTTATTCTAAGCTCACATATTTTAGCCGAAGTAGAAGCCACCTGTGACCGTATCTTGATTATCAACAAAGGAGTTATAGTTGCAGATGGAACATACGACGAGCTTAGCAAACAAGCCACCAGCAACGAAATACTTGTTGTCGGCATTGGCGGATGCAATTTCGACGACGCTTACCAAGAGCTTAAATCGTTAGAAACTGTTGAGTCTGTTGATGTTAAATCGGCTACCGATTTTATTTTCGAGATTCAGTCAAAGGCCGATGAATCCTCAATTAAACCAATTTTCGATGTTTGTGTTAAGAACAGTTGGTACATAACCCGTTTAACTCCACTTGAAACCAAGCTCGAAGATATATTCCGCGATTTAACCGCTAATTAATAATATCAATCATAACCTAAAACGATAGATATGAGACAAATATGGACAATTACAAAGCGCGAACTCAAATCATTCTTTGATTCACTTATAGCTTACATTATGATGGTCGCATTTCTCGGCTTCAGTGGATTTTTCACTTGGCTATACGGTGGCGATATCTTTTTTGTAGGACAAGCAAGTTTACAAACATTCTTTCAAATAGCATTTTGGACACTCTTTTTCTTTATCCCTGCGCTGACAATGCGACTCTTTGCCGAGGAAAACAGGTCGGGTACAATCGAATTACTTTTAACTCGCCCGGTAACCAATTGGCAAGTGGTATTTGGGAAATTTCTCTCGACACTGATTCTTATTGGAATTGCGTTAGCGTTAACCCTACCTTACTACATAACCGTAGCAACCCTTGGTAATATCGACCACGGAGCCGTAATTTCGGGATATATAGGTCTTCTGCTTATGAGTGCAGCATATATCAGTATCGGGATATTTGCCAGCTCAATAGCTAATAATCAAATTGTTGCATTTCTTATAGCACTATTTATTGGGATATTTTTTCATTTGATATGCACAGTTTTGGCAGGTAGTACAGGTGGTGCTCTTAGTCGTTTTTTCAACTTCCTAAGCATGCCAAACCACTTTAACAGCATTGCACGAGGAGTTATCGACTCACGCGACCTAATTTACTTTCTGTCAATAATTTTCGTTGGACTTGTATCAACCGAAGCTGTTTTGGCAAAACGTAATGTTTCTTAATAACAATGTTATTTATAAGATATTAACAGAATAAACTTAATATATTACCTCAAATGAAGACACAAAATAAATTAATATACAGTCTGTTTCTAATATTTATAATTGTAATAATTGTAAACCTATTATCAAACGGACTCTTCTTTCGCCTTGACTTTACCGAAGATAACCGCTATACTTTAAGTAAAGCTACAAAAGACATATTGCATAACATTGAAGATCCGGTTACTATCACAGCTTACTTCTCAAAAGACCTCCCTCCTAACGTAGCAAAAAACCGACAAGATTTTAAAGAGATGTTGGAAGAGTACGCTGCAATATCGCACGGAAATGTTGTTTACGAGTTTGTCAATCCCGCTGAAGATGAGGAAACTGAGCGATCGGTATTACAAAAAGGTATTCAGCCGTTTTTGATTAATGTTCGAGAAAAGGATCAGGTAAAACAGCAAAAAGCTTATATGGGGGCTGTAATACAACACGGAGACAGAGAAGAGGTGTTGCCGTTTATTCCTCTGGAAAGTGCCATGGAGTATGCACTTTCGAGCTCAATAAAAAAGGTGACACTACACGAACGTAAAAGAGTTGCATTTTTGCAAGGTCACGGCGAGCCGAGAATTAATGCCTATCATCAAGCTATGCAGGAGCTACGTATTCTGTATGATGTCGAACCTGTTAGCTTAAACGACACCGCAAACTCACTGTTAGAATATAAAACAGTAGTTGTTGTTGCTCCAACTGACAGTTTTCCAAGCCATCACTTAGATTACTTAAACCAATACTTAAACCAAGGTGGAAACTTACTACTCGCTGTTAACCGCGTTGATGGCGATTTGCAACAAGCACGTGGATTTGAAGTCACCACTGGACTAGAGGGTTGGTTAGAGCAACACGGTATTCAATTGGAGAACAACTTTATAATAGACGCATCTTGTGCAAACGTAATGGTACAGCAAAACACAGGATTTTTCACAATGCAGTCTCAAGTTATGTTTCCATATCTCCCGATAATAACGAAGTTTGCCGACCATGCCATTACAACAGGTCTTGAATCTGTTCTTTTGCAGTTTGCAAGTCCCATGAACTATTTTGGAGATACAACTGTAGCCTTTACACCACTGCTATTTTCGTCCGACAACTCAAACACTCAGCCATCATCAATATATTTTGATATCCAAAAACAGTGGACAAAGCGCGATTTTACAAAACAGGCAATCGTGGCTGGTGGACTATTTGAGTCAAAAATAGCAACCAAACCCTATAAAATGATTGTTTTCGGAGACGGAAACTTCCCGGTAAATGGAGAAGGTCAAGAGGCTCAACAACAACAGCCCGATAATATCAATCTTTTCGTTAACTCAATCGACTTCCTTTCGGATGATACAGGTTTGATAAAGCTTAGAACAAAGGGAGTGACATCGCGTCCAATAGACCAAATAGAAGATGGTAAAAAAGCATTCCTGAAATATTTAAACTTCCTGTTACCGATAGTTTTAGTTATTGGATACGGAATTTTCAGAGCGCAAAGACGTAAAATCAAGCGAATCAAACGTATGCAAAAGGGATATATTGACTAATTTTTAAAATCAAGCAGCATGTTAAAAATCAAAAACAGAACACTATACATAATAATTGCAATCTTATTGGTTGGACTAATTATAAAGGTTGTAAGCTCAAATATTAAGGGCGAACGCACATTTCGTAAATCCTTGTGTGAGTTTAATCCTGAAGATATTGACAAAATTGAGATAGTTGACAATAATTCTCTCATTAAGTTTACAAAAGACGGCACTATTTGGAGAGTTGCTAAAGATGCAGAGTCATACAAAGCCGACATTCAGACAGTTGAAAGCATTTTAAAAGATCTCTCAACAATGAATATTCAGCGTGTAGTCTCTCGCGACAAATCGAAGCTACTAGAGAACGAAATAGACGACTCTCTCGGAACAAGGATAAAGATTTTCTCTAAAAACAAGCAACTTGCTGACCTAGTTGTTGGACGATTTAGCTACCGACAAACCGGACAAGGTAGCATTCAGTTATCAACCATGGTGCGCTTAGCAAACGAATACAATGTCTATTCAGTCGAAGGCGCACTAAGTATGTCGGTAAGACGTGATTTCGACGGCTTTAGAGATAAAACCATAGCAAAGTTTGAACCCGAAAAAGTACAAAGCATTGAGTTTAGCTATCCAGCCGATAGTTCGTTTACTTTAACGCAAAACGGCGATATATGGCTTATTAATCAAGATACTGTTGAGATAGGGAAAGTTGTTAACTACCTTAATGATATCAAAGATACCAGAGCAAATGCTTTTGCAACCTATTTTAATCCCGAAAATGCTGAAGTATTTGAACTAAAAGCCACTTTCAACGACGAGCAGCCATTAACAATAAAAGCTTTCAAACAAGGCGAAAAATATCTCTTTTTAAGCTCTCAAAACGAAAGCACACTTTCTGATTCGGAACATATTTTCAAACGCCTCTTTATATCAAAAAAGAAGTTTTCTAAATAATCTTATGCTTATTTATTGTAACAGCCATCAACATATAGATTTTGTTGGTGGCTGTTTTATTTTATTCGATTATCGTACCGTTTGAACACAGATTTAACAGAGAATCACAACTAATATTAATTTCGACTACGCTCAAAGAACAGCGTCTAAAGAATTCTTTTTCATTGTCATAATATTAGGTTAACTGTATAATCTCACAAACAGACTTTTATTTACGGTCTCTTACACACCTAAGATTAGCTACACGATAACCATTTATTATTTTCTCTTTTCCAGAATCAAAATCAATACCTACACCCAATACACCTAAACCTATTGTTTTCAATTTACTACTATAGTAATTTCCCCCATTTCCAAAGCCACCAATAGTATTTTTATTACTATAAATGCAATTAAGTTCTTCAAAAGTAGGCGAACGCCATCCATTTGGACAGAAACTATCTAAAGCTTCAGTAGTATAGCCTTTAAAAAGACCAGCTTTTAAAATTACTATTTGTGGGGATAAGCCTTTTTCTGCATCGTTTTTCATCACATCGCAACCACAATCAGTTTGTACAAAAGCGACATCTTCTTCTGCACTGACAGATTGAACTCTTTTCCTTGTAATTATAGTGTTTTGGCCACTCTCTCTTTGTTTGCCAAACATAGACCCCATAATGTTTGACACAACATCTATCAAATCATTTGCACCTTGTGTAGTACGTGCTGTTTTTTGTTTGTCAATACGCGCAGTAAGCACCTCTATCATTTTACATGAAATATAGTAGTTACTACCAAGTGACGTAATGTTTGTAACAAAAACGTAGTTTGCCCCCATACGCATACCCATCTCACTAATTTGAGAATCGTCCACTAACCCGCTGGCTTGAAACTTGTTTTCCTCCAAAACTTTGTCTATCTGCGAACGTTCCAAAACGGTGTAGTCAGTCATATTGACTATGGAAGCACTTATCTCCTCTCGAACAATCTCCTTTATAGAGCTTGTTACATCGCCAGCGGGATCAAAAACAGCTACTTTATTATCCTGTGCTTTTACGACAAAACCGCCTATTATAAAAACGGCAGTAAAAATAATTCGTCTTGACATATTCTTTTTTGTTTATATTCGTTTTTGAGCATAAAAAAACGCAAACTGTAACTTGATACTAGCACAAATAATAATCAAAACAAGCAAAACTCACACCGCTTGTGTAAGCTTTTAACTTGCTGTTCTATAACCATTTGAAAACCATCTGTTTTCTGACAGGTAGAATAAATACTAACGCTTTTCAATATGTCATGCCTATAATTAACCAATGTGCTATTATTATATCATAGACAAAAAATTGCTTTGTTTAATAGGTGTAAAAATAGTAATAATTACTTGAGAATTTAATAAAAGTTTTGAAATAATTATTGAGTTAAAAGTAAGGGTGGTGAGTGTTGATAATGCTTATTTTGACAATGTTCACTTCGACCCCTTTCATTGAACGGGGACTCTGTCTGTTCAGTCATTGAACTAAAATGAAACGCCAATTGCAAACCAATTGCTCGGACCTTAAAAGACAAATATTGACGTTTTGCTTTATATAAACTTGCAATCACTTTCTACTTTATAAACTTTTACTCAATTGTTAATTGATATCTGTTAATTGTTGAACGCTTTGCGGTGTCGGAAAAAAACATTAAAATTGTCATACCAAACTTCCTTGCAATAATACCAAGCAAACTATGAACAACCCCAAGTATATAGATGTAATATTACCCATAAAACATGGCATCTTTACATATGACTATCCAGCTGGTTGTGATAAATTAGAGGTTGGCTACACGATAATTGTTCCGCTTGGCAAAAATTTATATAGCGGTATTGTAGTTGCAATGCACTCCAAAAAGCCCAAATTTAAAACTCGCTCGGTGGCATTTATTCCAAAAAGAAACCCAACAATATCGCAAGAACAATTAAAGTTTTGGAACTGGATTGCTGCATACTACTTTTGCTCAATCGGTGAAGTTTCGGATGCTGCGCTGCCGTCAATCTTAAAGCTGAAAAGCGAGGCTCAAATATCCCTTTCAGAAAACTACGAAGCACTTGCAACTGATGACTATCATAACATTACTGTCGAGTTTTTAAAAGATAACGGCACAGCTACCATAAACCAACTACTGCCACTTTTAGGCGATAATGCCTTAAACAAAGTTAACCAAATGTTAGACAGTGGTTTTATTGAATTTAAAACAGAAGAGGAGAAATATAAACCTTTAATTGAAAAACGTTATTCTATTAATATTGAACTAATTGAAATTGCTCAAAGCAGTTTAAAACGTTCGCCAAAACAGAGGCTTGTTTTAGACTTTTTAACCGCCCATAGTGACAAAAACTTTACTACAAGCGAAATTATTGAAAATATCGGTGTCTCACAATCCGTGGTTAGATCGTTTATCTCCCAACCATTCGTTATTGAAACGGTAAAAGAGCTGTCCAGATTTGACGAATTATATGGCTTTACAGCCCACAATATTACTCTGTCTGACAAACAATTAACCGCATACAGCTCAATTAAAAGTTCATTTAAAGAAAACAAACCTGTTTTATTACACGGAGTTACCGGAAGCGGAAAGACTGAAATATATATTAAGCTAATTGAAGAGACCATTGCACAAAATAAGCAAGTACTATATTTATTGCCAGAGATTGTTATTTCATCGCAAATTATCAAAAGGTTACAACGCTATTTTGGCAACAAAGTTTGTATATATCACTCACGTGTCAACCAATCAGTAAGAGCGGAAATATGGTACGATATTTTAAATAACAACAACTTTAATATTATTGTAGGACCGCGCTCGGCTCTCTTTTTACCATTCAGCAATCTTGGGCTTGTAATTGTTGACGAAGAACACGACACAGGATACAAACAGCAAGACCCTGCCCCACGCTATAATGCGCGCGATGCGGCTGTCGTTTTGGCTCAAATGTCAAAGTCGGCACTTTTGTTAGGCTCTGCAACACCCTCGTTGGAAAGTATCCATAATGTGAACAGTAACAAATATATAATTGTCGAACTATTAGAACGTTATGGCAACACTCCTCTACCAAAAGTTGAACTTGTTGATTATCGAAAATGGTACAGACGACACGAGGTTAAAGGTCATTTAACCCCCTTACTGAAAGGGGCTATGGATGAGGCTTTTGAAAAGGGCGAACAAGTAATTTTGTTGCAAAACAGACGTGGCTTCGCTCCGTTTGTACAGTGTCCATCGTGCGGACATATACCTCAATGCAAAAACTGTGACATAAGTCTAACAGCTCATAAATATCAAAACAGATTAGTATGCCACTACTGCGGATACTCTATTAAAACTCCAGACAAATGCCCAGAATGCAACAATACAGAGTTTAAATTTCAGGGATTTGGCACTGAAAAAATTGAAATAGAGCTAAAAAAACTGTTCCCCGATAAAACAGTAGCCCGTTTAGATTCCGACACATCGAGCTCTAAAAAGAGCTTAGAGGAGATAATGACCAATTTTGCAGAAAGAAAAACCGACATTCTAATTGGTACACAGATGGTCAGTAAGGGGTTAGATTTTGGCGGTGTTAATTTGGTTGGTGTACTAAATGCTGACAATATGCTCTCATTTCCTGACTTCCGCTCTTATGAACGAGGATTACAAACACTATTGCAATTTGCCGGAAGAGCAGGAAGACGAGGAGAACAAGGGCGTGTAATAATACAATCATCACAATTAGAACACCCTGTAATAGCTGCAATTTCAAGTAACAACTACTCAGATTTTACACAACTTCTTTTAAAAGAGCGTCAACTATTTAATTATCCGCCTTTTTCACGCATAATAATGTTAACTATCAGACACTCTAATCGCAATAAAACCGACAAAGCTGCGAACTTACTTATGCAATTGCTACAAAGGGCTGGCGTTACAAATATACTTGGACCATACGTCCCTCCTATCCCAAAAATAAAGCGACAGCATTATTCCAATATAATGATAAAACTCAACAAAAACGACAAACTAATGAGTTACAGAAACAAAGTCCTTTCGAGCATCGACACCGTTATAAACACAGAGGGCTATAAAAGTGTAAATATTATTGCTGACGTTGACCCATATTAAATTTCACTTCAAATGTATTCCCTAACTCACATTCTTTTGCAAAGCATGAGTAAATATATTCATACATAAAAAAGCCAACTGATCTATTATAAAACCAGTTGGCTTTTTATATGAGTTCCTTAATGTCACCATTTAAGCATAGTGAAAGGGCTTTTTAATCATTAGAACATATATCCTACAGAGAAAATAAACTGATTTGCTCTTTTGCTGAAATCATATTTTGTGTCGCCAATTTTTATTCCGTCCCCTATTTTGCTTAATCCAAACTCATATTTAACGTCTAAAGCTATTTTCCCAAGAATGTTAACACCTGCGTCTAACTGTAAACCCCAAACAGCTTTTCTGAAAACGGTTTTTGCTTTTTCGCTCGCACTGACCTCTTCAGTAATGAACTTTGCAACATCATCTCTATTAAAAAGATTGAATGTGGCTACAGGTCCTAGACCAAGACGAGCTGGTCCCAATTTCATACCGACAACTACAGGAATATCTATTCTTAGATCCCGTTGTTTGACAGCTTTACTTACGGCTTCTCCTGCTTTTTTTATTTCAACTTCGCCTCCTGTTGTTGCAAACAAAAATTCAGGTTGGATATAAACTCCAGCCACAGAAATTTGAGAAAAAAATCCTCCGTGGAATCCCAAAGGAGTGTTCGATACAAGGTTTACAAGATATGTTGTGTCATGTCCGTTTACAGATTGTTTTATTTTCACAAAATCGGACATTTTCACTTGTGATGCGCTTGCTCCTACCCTAATACCATATTTAAAAAATTGAGCATTTGCGATAGAGAAAGCTCCTGCTAAAACGATTAATAACGTTAGTTTTTTCATATTTTTATAATTTTATAGGTTTACAATCAAATATTTAATATGTAAAATTAAAACTATCATACCATATTAAATCATATAATTTTAACTACGAACTACAAAGTTCGATAAAATATTTCTACAAATCAATAGATAATTTATGCAAAACATTTGTTATGACACGCAGCATGTTAAATATCAGCCACTTGTGTCTGAAATAAAAATTGTTAACGTTTTGCTAAAAAATTAAAAAACAGAAAATTGAGAGTTGTTAACAAATTCTTTTGTCTTTCAATTGTATTCTAAGGGTTCTCAAAAACTATCAATTTCCGATTGTTCTGTACAATGAAATTGATAAATCATTGTTATATTGCCCATTATGTACAACTGGTTTAGGAGGAATATATTTTTTTGCAGCATCGAAAGCCGAATATGTAAAACGTGCTTTTACACTCCAATATTCATTAAATTTAATTCCAATACCTGCTGCTACTACAAAATCAAAATCATTAAATCCCGTAATATCAGATGATTGTACAAAACCACTGATATACCCCTCTTCTCTCTCCTTAGCCAAATAAGCAATGCCTGCACTGATGTCAAAAACATATCTGTCGTAATAGTATCGTAAAGTCACAGGGACCTCAACATAATGAAGTTTAAGTTTATAATAATCTGGCTCTTCGTCAGTTGCATTAAAAGAACTTTTACTCCCCTTCGGACGATAAGCAATTTCAAGCATATAAGCAAAGTTGTCGGCAAAACTACGACTTACCCATGCCCCTCCCTGTAATCCGGATTTATTGTATCCTCCGTAACCATCACCATCAAGCTGAGAAGTAATTACACCAAAAGAAAACCCAAATCTAAATGGATGTTGCGCTTTCAATTTATTGTTAAAACATAAAACTAATGAAAAAAATATAGCTATGGTTACCAAATTCCTCATAAATTAGATTGGTTTTTTCTTTCAATTTATAACTCGTTTTATAACTGGGCTTTAAATTGCTCTAAAAACCTCAGATCATTTTCAAAATAAAGACGGAGATCTTTAATTTGATATTTTAGCATTGCTATTCGCTCTATTCCCATACCAAAAGCAAAGCCACTGTATACCTCAGGATCAATATTTAAGCATTCCAACACGTTGGGATCAACCATCCCACAACCCATAATTTCTAACCATCCAGAGTGTTTACAAACATTACAACCTGCTCCTCCACAAATTGTACAACTAACATCCATCTCTGCCGATGGTTCTGTAAATGGAAAGTAAGATGGTCTAAAACGTATTTGCGTCTTCTCCCCAAACATTTCTCGTGCAAAAAACAGAAGTGTTTGTTTCATATCCGCAAACGAAACGTTTGTATCAATGTACAACCCCTCTATTTGATGAAAAATACAGTGTGCTCGCGCTGATATTGCTTCATTACGGAAAACTCTGCCCGGACAAATCACTTTTATTGGCGGGCGTTGACTCTCCATCGTCCTTACCTGAACTGAACTTGTGTGCGTTCTGAGCAAAATATCGGGACGGCGCTGAATAAAAAATGTATCTTGCATATCACGAGCCGGATGCTCTTCGGGAAAATTCAATGCAGAAAACACATGCCAATCATCTTCCATCTCAGGCCCATCAGCAATTACGTAACCTAATCGGGCAAATATATCGTTTATCTCTTTTCTAACAATACTAATAGGATGTCGCGAACCCCAGTTGATAGGTGTAGCAGTACGTGTTAGATCTAATTTAGTTTCCGATTCGCTTGACTGTTCTAGCAATATTTTTGCTTCGTCATACCTTTGTTGTAAAAACTCTTTTAACTGATTGATATTCTGTCCTATTGACCTTTTGGTTTCAGGTGCTACAGTTTTAAAATCTTCAAACAATTGACTTAATAAACCTTTTTTACTTAAAAACTGAAGCCTAAACTGTTCTAACTCTGTAAGATTGGTTATTTGAAACCCTTCGGCTTGATGTTTGATATTATTGATTTTTCCTAACATATAGTTTAAATTTTCGAGCCACTAAAATAATTGATTTTTCGTTTATTGGCAAAACAATACTTTTCAAGTTAGCTGTGAGAATTATATTTTCTATAATGATAACAAGTTCAAAAATCATATCTTTGTAAAAAGTTTTCAACATGCAATTGTTTTTTAACATAGGACGATATTTTGTTTTTGTTAAACGCGTGTTTACTAAACCTGAAAAACCTAAGCTCTATTTATTTAGTATCATTAGAGAAGTTTGGAGTTTAGGCGTTGGTTCTTTGGGTATTGTTGCAACAATCTCTGTCTTTATTGGTGCTGTAATAGCCTTACAATCAGCCTATAATGTAACCAATCCGTTGTTTCCCCTATATTATATAGGACTTGGGGTTCGAGATAGTATGATGTTAGAGTTCAGTTCTACTATCGTTGGGTTAATTTTAGCAGGAAAGGTGGGTTCGAGCATTGCAAGCGAAATTGGTACTATGCGAGTTACCGAACAAATTGATGCTTTGGAAATTATGGGGATTAACCCTGCATCATTCTTAATAATGCCAAAAACTATTGGCATGTTGATTTTCAGCCCTATACTTACAATTCTAAGCATTACTATTGGTATTTTGGGCGGATATTTGGCTGTTCTTGTAACATCTGTTATACCATTACAAGATTATCTGTTTGGATTAACATTAGATTTTGTCCCTTACTATTTAAGCTACTCAATTATCAAAAGCCTAGTATTTGCATTTATAATTACCACTGTTTCTGGCTATCAGGGTTATTATGTTTCCGGCGGATCTTTAGAAGTTGGTAGGGCAAGTACTCAGGGGGTTGTCTATTCAAGTATCTTAATATTAATTTTTAACCTTATTTTAACTCAACTTTTGTTAGCATGATAGAAGTTTGCTCGGTAAGTAAAGCATTCAACAATGTAACTGTTTTGGACGATATCAGTGCCACCTTTGATAAAGGTAAAGTTAACCTTATTATTGGACAAAGTGGCTCGGGAAAAACCGTATTGTTAAAAACTCTTGTTGGATTACATGAACCCGATGCTGGACACGTTTTGTATGACAATCGTAACTTTACTGAAATGAACGTCAATCAAAAGCGTACTATTCGCAAAGAGATTGGTATGCTCTTCCAAGGGAATGCACTATTCGACTGGGCAACTGTTGAACAAAACGTTAGATTTCCACTCGATTTTTTTACTAACAAGCCTATGAAAGAGAAGCAAAAGCATGTTAGTTTCTGCCTTGATCGTGTACAATTAAGTCATGCTACAAAACTAATGCCCAGCGAGTTAAGTGGCGGAATGAAAAAACGCGTAGCTATTGCACGTGCTATTGCATTAAATCCAAAATATCTATTCTGTGACGAGCCAAACTCCGGCCTCGATCCACAAACTTCGACTGTTATTGACAATCTTATTTTAGAGATAACCAAAGAATTTGGAATGACAACGATAGTTAATACTCATGATTTAAACTCTGTATTATCAATAGGAGAAACAATAATTTTTATAAAATCCGGTAAAAAATGGTGGGAAGGCTCACGCGATAATATTTTAGAAACAGATAATAAGGAGCTTCGTGAATTTTTGTTTGCTTCAGAAATTTTTAGGAAGACCTTGATTAGTTAAAGAAGTTAAAATTTAAATTCTCTAGCACTTTGCACAAAACGAAACATCAAAAACAAAATAGGCGGTTTAAGACCGCCTATTTTTACGTAATTATAATGATAAGATTTAGAACTAATTATTAATATTCAACGCCTCTTGCACAATCCTTTCAAGTACCTCTATTTTTGCTTCAAGTCTTTTTATAGTCTCATTTTGCGCTTTATTAGCCTCATTTAGAGATTTATTTTTCTCATTTAACTCTTTTATAGCTTCGACTAACACTGGGGTTAGTGTAGCATACTCAATGCTATAGTAAATTTCGTTACCTTGCTCGTCTTTTCCGCCGCCGCTTACTATTTCGGGTAGTATTTCTTTTACCTCTTGTGCTATAAAACCAATGTTTTGTCCCGGGCGGTGGTTGGTTTCATCTTCCCAATTAAAGCTTACGCCTTGTAGCTTAAGCACGCTTTGCAGTGCTCCTTCCAAGGGTTTAATATTGGTTTTTAGGCGTTTATCGCTTGGGGAAGTCCATCCTCCAGAAGCATATGCTTCTCCATTCACATGAAGTCTATAGCTAGGGCTTACTGTGCCGATACCCACATTCCCTCCCATAATTGCCATGGTGTTGGGGGCAGTGATACTATCATTGATATCATTCAACCCAATACCGAATGATTTTTCCCCATTTACTTTAATAGAACAACCCATCGCTGTGCTAAATTGTCCGTTTGCTGTAGTATAACTACCCATTGCAGTGCTACTGCTTCCACTTGCTGTGGAATTATTTCCAATTGCTGTACTACTACTTCCGCTTGCTTTTGTTCCACTACCCATTGCAGTGCTAGTATTTCCGCTTGCTATGGTATAAACACCCATTGCAACGCTTGACCATCCACTTGCTTCGGTTCCAAAACCCATTGCGGTGCTTTTTTCTCCACTTGCTGTAGTTCCAAGACCCATTGCAGTGCTATGATCTTTACTTGCTATAGTTCCTTCGCCCATTGAAATGCTAGACCGTCCACTCGCTTTGGTATTATAACCCATTGCGGTGCTATAATAATTACTTGCTGTAGTTTGAGTACCCATTGCGGTGCTATTATATCCACTTGCGGTGTTAGTACTACCTATTGCTGTGCTAATATATCCGCTGGCGGTGTCATTAAAACCAATAGCTACTGAAAAATGACCAGATGCAATACTTCGATAACCTATTGCTACACTACCAATATTCTGAGCTAATGCTCCATTACCAAATGCAAAAGAGTAGTCGCCTGTTGCTTCTGGTGCATCTACCGGACCCCAATCAATACCTCCGGGTGCAGCACTACCAAAAGCAAAACTTCTTGTTCCCGTGGCTTTGGCTTCGCGTCCAAAAGCGTAACTCTCTAGCCCTTGTGCCATTGCCATTTCTCCAAGTGCAAATGAGTTTATTGCGGTTGCTTGAGCTTGGTTACCAATTGCAGTTGAGTATATACCTCTCGCAATAGCTTTGTAGCCCAATGCTTGTGAGTAGTCTCCAACTGCCTTGCTCTCAAAACCACTTGCAAATGAGTTTTCTCCAACTGAATCGGCACCTTCAACAAATAAACGTCCTGTCATAAAGGCGTTTTTTTGCGGGTACCACAGTATGCGGTTTTGGTTGGTTATGGTATCCGGTACAGTAGATGTATTTATATCAAAATAGTTTTTGCCCTCGCCACCTTTTGCAGTTGAACGTCCGCCAACTGAAAAGCGTCCTTTGCCTGTGCCTCCTGTCTCTTCACTAACGTAAATTTTTGTACTGTCAACTGTAGCATGAAATATATCTTTTATTTCTCCGCCTTTCCATGCTGAAACTCCACCTATGGCGAACCCGCCTTTACCAGCCTTGCTATTATCGGCATTTACGTAAACACGTGTGCTATCAGCTGTTGCAACAAAGATGTTTTTTACTGGAAGCCCTTTACCTGAAGAGAGTCCACCAATTGCAAATCCGCCTTTAGCTGCTTTGGTTGAATCAGTATTTATATAAATACGTGCGCTATCACGGTCTATGAAAAACAGATCTTGTGGTGCTGCTTTACCTGAAGAGAGTCCACCAATTGCAAATCCACCTTTAGCTGCTTTGCCTTGGTTTTCACGCAATAGAACTCTTACGCTATCGGGTGTAACTCTAAAATATGCTTTATCTGTGTTTTTCCCTGATGAGAGTCCTCCTATAGCAAACCCACCTTTACCAGCTTTGTTGCTACTATCGTCAACATAAACTCTAACACCTTTTTGATATACACCAAAAACTACTTTTCCCTCTTTATTTTTTACTTCAAATATTGGATCGTCATCACCAGCTGTAGTATCACTAATTATTTCTACGTTGGGGTTTACATTAAAAGACTCTAAATTAGTTAATTGTGTTTCGCCAGACCAAACTGCTATTTTCCCTGCAGTTCCTGTTCCTGTAACAGCATTAATTGCGTCTTGTCCATCTTGTGAAATCATTTGCCATGACGAACCATTGTAAACAAATGATTTTTTTTGTATTGTGTTATAATATGCTTGGTTTAAAGATGGATTTGCTGGTTGAATAGCAAAAGAACCTAACCATTGTATAGATACTCCTTGTGGTCCAGCAGGTCCGGTTGGTCCGGGGTCTCCTTGTTGCCCAGCAGGTCCAGTAGGTCCCTGAGGTCCTTGTTCGCCTTGTGGTCCAGTTGGTCCAATAGGTCCTTCTGGTCCTTGATTACCTGTTGCTGCGTACATGGCGTATGGTACAGACATAAC